>NZ_JACSOF010000158.1:0-16079 GCF_014349205.1 Photobacterium sp. BZF1 | reverse complement strand
GGTATAACTATTGGTTTATCAGCGACAGGGACTTGACCCAGGGTGCGCTGAACCAACTGCGAAACCAAGCGGCGGCTCTGGGAGCCAATACGGTTTCACTTTATAGCCCGCCAGACTTTTCGACCTCTGTGACCTTAATTGGCAATGCCTACTATTGCCAATAAATGCAGATATAAAAAAACCGCACGAGTGCGGTTTTTTATTAACTCGAGACGGAAGAGATAATATCCCTTTCTTTCGATTCAACCCAGTGAACATCAAAGGGTCCCCAGTCGCTTAGCTGGTAGTAGCCGTCATTATGACGCTTACCGTCTTGGATAAATGCCAACTCAATGCCAAAACCTGGCAGAGCTTTGAGAACATCCTGAATGGTACGACGTGGCCAACCGGTAATTTCAATCAGCTTAGGAACATTGGGACGATCTAGCTGCTCCACAAGCAAAGCAAGATAAAGACGACGGGCAAAAACCGGATTCAATTCCATTGAGACCTCCATAATTTGAGGTTTTTATTATTCCGACTTCTGCTGGCAGGGTGTTGAGTTTGATCAATATGAGGGAGGATTTCCCTGTTTTGGTCGTTATTTTCGGTGATCACGGTCTCAAAATTTCATAACGTGTCATTACAGAAACAAAAAAGACATGTTTAAACAACAACTTGAAATATCACACAAATATACTCAGCCATGTTGTAGCTAAAAAGGCACAATCAAAATTGTGCCTTCATAAACAAAGCGTTAGCTCATTGAATTAGAAACTATAGCCTGCAGTTACCATAAACACCCATGGGTCGATATCTGTACTGATCTTCTGCGGCTCATCACCTGCATTGAACTTCACATCAGTGCTGATATCGGCATACCACACTGAAGCACCGAAGAACCAGTTATCCTTCACCTGGTAATCAATACCCACATTGGCCGCAAGGCCCCATGAATCTTCCAATTTTAGATTGCTTAGGCCAGCACCTTCGCCCGTGCCGTTAAAGTCTTCGTTGAAGAAGGTGGTGTAATTCAGCCCAGCACCGACGTAAGGGCGGAACTTGCTAGCACTGTCCATAAAATAGTATTGCAGCATCAGTGTCGGTGGTAGGTGCTCAATCTCTGCAATTTTACCAACACCGTTTAGCGAGACGCTGTGCCTGAATGGGGTTGCGGCCAACAGCTCAACACTGATGTTGTCAGTCAGCATATAGCCCACAGTGATACCTAGCTGGGTGTTTGAATCAATGCCAAACTCTCCGAGACCAAGTACATCATCACTACTTTCGTTTGGAACAACCGTTGCCGTTCCGGCACGGACCAGAATATCACCTTTCTTGTGTGCCATAGCCTGAGGGGCAGCGATCATTGCGGCAAGGATAGCGACGGTATATAGATTCTTTTTCATTATTATTGACTCCATTCCTTTTGAATCCCGACATAGGGGAAAAATTGGGCTTCACGTTAAGCGGGTCAAAATGTAACCATTTAGAAACAACCCCGTATTGATTGAAATCAATTTATAAAAATTAGTGACAACAAATAACTTTTGATGCAGATCAATTACTTACATCGCTTACTTGGCACGAAAGAAATGTGCGCCAAAAATGTTACCAACCCTACCCAAAAACCTATGGTCAACTCGCAGAAATAACACTAATACCAAAACAAGAAAGGAAATGAGTAGCACTTTTTTGTTATCGATAAATATGCTCACAAATGCTTATAAGCCGTCACTCCCATCACTTGTCTCCTATACTTTGGCAATCCGCCATCAACCAAAGGATCCGCCATGACTCCTGCTTTCTGGTGCATTATTGCCATGATCTTAATTAACTATTTACTGGCAGGTGTCGGAGGGTGGTTAACTGTGCGTCAGACCGGCAAACTCGATATCAACCAACCGCGTATCCAGGACCGTGAACTGACCGGTGCTGCCTCTAGGGTCAAAGCGGCCCAGGCCAATGGCTGGGAAATCCTTTCGGTATTCTCGAGTTGTGTGTTCATTGCCCATCTGGCCGGGGTGCCCGCCCATGAATCAGCCCTCCCGGCTTACCTTTTTATCATCAGCCGGGTGCTCTACTTCATCTGCTATGCCTTCAGGCTTAGCCCGTGGCGTACCATCGTTTTTGTGCTCGGGATCCTGGCCAATATCTGGCTGATCAAACTAGCCATCCACTATGGTGGCTGAAGCCGTTGCACCCCTTGCCTATTCCCGCTATAAAGGGAGACCAAGTTCACAAAAACAAGTCAGCCAGAATAACTATGAGTACAATTGCTTACGGCATCAAAAACTGCGACACCATTAAGAAAATGAAGAAGTGGCTAGAAGCCGAAAACATTGAATACACCTTCCATGACTACCGTGCCGACGGTCTTGACCGTGGCATGCTAGAGCTGTTCGAGGCCGAGCTAGGCTGGGAAGCTATGGTCAACAAACGCGGTACAACCTACCGTCAGTTGAGCGACGAGCAGAAAGCTGGACTTGACCAGCAAAGCGCTATCGAATTGATGCTGGAGCATCCGGCAATGATTAAGCGCCCGCTGCTAGTGCACAACAACAGCTACCACCTGGGTTTCAAGCCAGCCCAATACCAAGAAATCTTCCAACCAAATTAACAAAGGATACAAGGATGTCAGATAGCCCGGTTCTCGCTCTGGCGAAAGACTTTATTAGCCGCCAGTCAGTGACCCCTGAAGATGCTGGCTGCCAGGACGTGATGATCGAACGCCTGGAAAAACTCGGTTTCAACATCGAAACCATGGTGTTCGAAGATACCACCAACCTCTGGGCCCGCCGCGGCACGGAAGCCCCGCTATTTGTCTTTGCCGGCCATACCGATGTGGTACCCGCCGGTAACCTTGATAAGTGGCATACAGCACCTTTCGAGCCAACCATTATCGACGGCTACCTACATGGCCGTGGCGCAGCGGATATGAAAGGTTCGCTGGCCTGTATGATTGTGGCCATTGAGCGCTTCCTTGCCGAGAACCCTGATCATAAGGGTTCTATCGCATTGCTGATCACCTCGGATGAAGAAGGCCCGTTCATCAATGGTACGACCCGTGTAATTGATACCCTGGAAGCCCGCAATGAAAAAATCGACATGTGTATTGTCGGTGAGCCATCAAGCACCCATGCAGTTGGCGATGTGGTGAAGAACGGTCGCCGTGGTTCTATTACTGGTGATGTCAATATCAAGGGGACGCAGGGCCATGTCGCCTACCCGCACCTTGCGGATAACCCGGTTCACCGTGCTATGCCGGCACTGGCAGAACTGGCTGCGACAACGTGGGACAACGGCAACGCCTACTTCCCGCCGACCAGTTTCCAGATTGCTAACCTGTCAGCCGGAACCGGTGCCTCGAACGTGATCCCTGGCGAGTTCCATGTCCAGTTCAACTTCCGCTTCAGCACCGAGCTGACAGCCGATGACATCAAGCGTAAAGTCCATTCGGTACTCGATGCCCATGGCCTTGACTACGAGTTGGCCTGGACCTTCAGCGGCCACCCGTTCCTGACCGACGAAGGTAGCTTGCTTGATGCCGTCGTTGAGGCTATCGAAGAAGTCAACCACAAGAAACCGGAACTACTCACAACCGGTGGTACGTCCGATGGCCGCTTCATTGCCCGCACCGGTGCACAGGTTATCGAACTTGGCCCAGTCAATGCGACGATCCACAAGGTCAATGAGTGTGTGAAAGTGGCGGATTTGGAAAAACTGACCGACATGTACCAGAAAGTGATGGAAAAAGTCCTTTAATGGTTAACCACCCAACCCAAGCCCGGCAACATACTGCCGGGCAACTGACTGGGCAAGAGACCAGCCATCTGGTTTCGCTAGCCTCCGATGGCGGGCATCCTTTTGTCCACCAGCAAATGCTACCCGCCTTCGAAGCATTAAAAGAAGCGGCCAATAAAGCCGGTTTTGATCTCCAGATCGCCAGTGCTTTCCGCCCCTTTGAAAGCCAGTTGCTAATCTGGAACAACAAATACCTCGGCAAGCGGCCGCTACTTGATAGCAACAGCCAGCCGCTTGACCCAAGCACGCTTACTGAGCTTGAAAAAATCCACGCCATCATGCGCTGGTCAGCCCTACCCGGTGCTAGCCGCCACCACTGGGGGACCGATATCGATGTCTACGCGGCAAACTGCCTGCCGGAGGGCGTACAGCTGCAACTGGAGCCATGGGAATACCAAACAGGAGGCCATCAAGCCGAGTTCAGCCAATGGCTAAACCGCCATATGACACGCTTTGGCTTCTACCTTCCCTATGCCGAAGATCGCAATGGCGTCGCCTGTGAACCCTGGCATATCAGCTACTTCCCAGTTAGCAAATATTTACTTTCACAGCTCACACCAGACCTGCTCAAGCGCACACTTAGCGGATCTGAGCTTGCAGGAAAGTCGCACATACTGGAAAACCTTGATAGTCTTTATAGTAGGTACATAGAGAATATCTGTGAGGTGTAAATGGAATGGCTACTCAATCCGTGGGTTATCAGCATCATCGTTGTAAGCGTGGTGGCCGGTAACATTGCGGCGCTAAAATACACCGCTAACATGAAATTTGGCTACAAGGACAAAGTCAAATACATGTACGACAAGAACAAGCGCGAGCAAGAACTCGATGAGCTGATCGAGAAACAAGCGGCTAACGACGAAAACCAAGAGTTGAAGAAACTCAAAGATCAGGCATAAAAAAACGAGAGCATCTGCTCTCGTTTTTTTATATCTAAGCCAAAAGCTACTCGGGGCAATTAGTTCTAAGTCAGTTTACCTAGAACAAAGAGCAAGCGCGGAGTTTACAATAGTAAATGAGCACTTACGATACAGTTTTAGGCAAACTGACAACGAAATCATTGTTACGAACGTGGGAGGTAGTCTGCGATACCTACCCACTTGTAGCTTGTCAGCTCTTCTAACCCCATTGGGCCACGAGCGTGTAGTTTCTGGGTCGATACTGCCACTTCAGCACCTAGGCCAAACTGCGCACCATCGGTAAAGCGAGTCGAGGCATTGACATAAACTGCCGCTGAACCTGCCGCATTAACAAAGCGCTCTGCCGCCATCAAGTCATTGGTCATGATCGCATCAGAATGGCTAGCATTGTGCTTGCGCATGTGGGCGATAGCTTCTTCCACATCCTTAACGATCTTAACGCCTAGCGTGAAGCTCAACCATTCAGTGTCGAAGTCCCCTTCAGCCACACGGCGCAGGCTTGCGGCCTTGCCTTCAAGCAGTTCATAGGCAGATTCGTCAGCGACCATGTCCACATTGCTGGCATTGAGGCGTTCTGCCAAACGAGGTAGGAAAGCTTCAGCAACCTGCTCGTTAACCAGCAAGGTATCCAACGCGTTACAAGCCGATGGACGCTGTACCTTGGCATTTTCTACCACTTCGAGGGTGCGGGAAAGATCTGCCGTTGCGTCGACATAGACATGGCTGATACCAAAGCCGCCGATGATCACCGGAATGGTGCTATTTTCCTTACACATCTTGTGCAGGCCAGCACCACCGCGCGGAATGATCATATCCACGTACTGATCCATCTTCAGCAGTTGGGAAACCAGCTCACGGTCTGGTTTTTCGATGTACTGTACAGAAGCCGTTGGCAGACCGGCTTTCTCAAGCGCTACCTGGATCACTTTGACCAGCTCCATATTGGAATGGAAGGTCTCACGGCCACCGCGCAGGATACTGGCGTTACCGGTTTTCAGGCATAGTGCTGCAATATCAATGGTGACATTCGGGCGCGCTTCATAGATTACACCCACAACACCAAGCGGAACACGGCGGCGGCTCAGGCGCATACCGTTTTCCAGCACCTTGCTGTCTAGCTCGGCACCAACCGGATCATTTAGGCTGATCACATTGCGCACGTCATTGGCAATCCCCGCCAGACGCTCAGCATTAAGCAATAGACGGTCAACCAACGCGTCTGTCATACCTGCTTCTTTTGCCGCGGCAATATCTTTGGCATTAGCCGCCAAGATCACTTCTTGGTTGGCTTCCAGTTCATCGGCAATCACGGCCAATGCACGGTTTTTCTGTTCGGTTGCTGCCGTTGCCAGTTCAAAAGCAGCCTGCTGCGCCGCTTGGCCCATCAGTTCAAGATTCATGTTCTTTTCCCTTACGTTTCAATACGTGTTAGATAACGACCAAGTCGTCACGGTGTACAGCAACCGGGCCATATTCGTAGCCCAACACCTGATAAATATCCTGGCTGTGTTTACCGGCAATTTTCGCCAGATCTTTGCTGGAGTATCGGCTGATACCCCGGGCCAGCAGCTCACCTTGAGCGTTGAAAATCCGGGCAACCTCACCGCGCTCGAACTCACCTTTTACTTCGGTGATCCCTTTTGACAGCAAGCTACTGCCACGCTGTTGTACGGCAGCCGCCGCACCTTGGTCGATCACAATATCACCCGCTGGCGGGGGGCCGGCCAAGATCCAACGCTTACGGCTCTCGAGTGGTGATTCCAACGGCAAGAAGCGCGTACCGACTGAAATACCCTGAGCCAGATCAGCAACCACATCCGGGCGGCTACCTGCTGCAATGATCACTTCGATACCGGCACGACGGGCAACATCCGCAGCCTGTAGCTTGGTTGCCATCCCACCGGTACCAAGGCCACCGACACTACCGCCGGCAATCTTGCGCAGGGTTTCATCGATAGTATGGACTTCACGGATCAGCTCCGCGTCTGGGTTGTTGCGCGGATCAGCCGTGAAAAGGCCTGGCTGATCAGTCAGTAGCAATAGCTTATCGGCACCAGCCAAAATGCCCACCAACGCCGACAGGTTGTCATTGTCACCCACTTTGATTTCCGTCGTGGCAACCGCATCGTTTTCGTTAACTACAGGAATAATGCCGTTGTCCAGCAAGGCAACAATCATGTCGCGGGCATTGAGGTAGCGCTCGCGGTCATCTAGATCGGCACGGGTTAGCAACATCTGCCCCACGTGTAGACCGTAGATACCGAACAGGCTCTCCCATTCTTGAATCAAGCGGCTCTGGCCAACAGCAGCCAACAACTGCTTGCTCGCCATGTTCTTGGGCAGTTCGGGGTATCCTAAATGTTCTCGGCCGGCGGCAATCGCGCCAGAAGTTACAATGATGACCTTGTGGCCCTGCCGGCGCAGCTGTGCGCACTGGCGAACCAACTCAACCATATGGGCACGATCCAGCTTTAGCGTACCGCCTGTCAACACACTGGTACCCAGCTTGACGACGATAGTCTGTGAACTGTGCCTAACCTCTTGGTTTTGAGACTCATTGTTAGAGTCTGCGGTTACCAAGTCCTTGTTTTGCTCATTTAGGATATTTGTCTCTGCCATGGGGATAAAACAAAAAGAAAAGTAGAATGATGTTGTATCAATACCCTTTATAAATCACAAGAAAAATGCGCCAATCAGGCGCATTTTTCTTCATTTAAGGTAAGGCTTGAAAATCAGGCTACGCTACCAAGCTCAGGTTCTTTGAGAACTTTTGAAGGGGATAATGTCAATTCAAACTCATCTTGCAACAAACCTTCCAATTTCGGATAAAAATCCTCTAACGTTTGCTGCACCGCCTTCTCATGTTTTGCCGGTACCGGATCCTTGATCCATTCGCCCGCATCATCATAACGGCCAAAGCCGTAGTGATACTCAAACCCGTCATCGTTGGCTTCAATGATGAACCACCAGCCCCAGAATTCACGCTCTTCAGGTGCCTTTTTCGCACTGACACAACTTGAAAGGCAATCAAAGAAAAAATGCCCTTCAGAAGACAGAGGCTGACGCAAGTATGGTCCCAAGGCCGTCAGCTTAGTCATCAAACGCCCATGCGGCGGGAAAGTCTTTTCTGTCGTCATAATCATCTCCATCCCTAGCAATAAATTACCTAATCCATTTAAGCCGTAAACCGCTTATTTGGCAACAATTTATTTACAATACTAGCGTATTGATAACTTCCCTACTCGGCTAACTTTTCCTTCAGCCAATCAACAACCGTTGTCATGGCCCGGTGATACCCATCGTGTAGCGGTTTATCCGGTAGCGTAACTGCCTTACCGCCACGGCTTGACATTGCGATCAGCTGATTATCAAACTCTGAGCAAACTGGATCGCTCTTCAAACCAATACCAAGCATTGGTACATCAATCTTACGACGGCCCACTAACCCCTGGTTCTTGAGGGACCAGGCTGGTAGGTGGGACACCAAGCTTGTCTTTGACACACCATGCTTACCAAGGCGAGAGGCTATCATATCAAGATACATCCGCGGCATAGCATCGAGACGTTTTGAATCGGCTAGGCCACTGTGAATAATACCGCCGACACTGACGCAGGTTTTCAGGCGGGTCGGCTCAAGGAACCCTAGCCTTATCGCAGCATTACCGCCGAACCGAAGGCCCAGCATCGCCACCCGGGTATGATCGACCCAAGGAACATCTTTTACCTGCTGCAGCAACGCTTGGTGCAAGCGGCTGGTATCTTCAGTCAAAGACCAATGGCTACTATGACCAACTGATGGCATGTCCAACGTGATCATCGCAAAACCAGCTGGGCCGAGGTATTTCTGGTAAAGGCGCAACAAATCAGACTGCAGGGTATCCAAGCCACCACTGACAATTACCGTGGGTAATAGCTTGTCAGTACAAGGCAGATGGATAAAGGCCTGGAACGTTTTATTCTCGTATTTGACATCAATGGTACGCATCTGGTGCGGCATATTGTCCATTGCATCTCGGTAGGCTTGGTTGGCTTGCAATTCAGCTTGGGCAGCCAGATCATCCCCTTTCAGGTGCGGGTAGGCCGCGATACTGTAATACATACTGGCAGTAATGAGTTGCTCGGCAGCCTTTTCCTTTTCCCCTTGATCTAACAAGGCTCGTGCAGCCTTGTGGTACATCCCACCTGACTGACACCACTCATACACCCAGTTACCTGGCTTGTAGCCAATCACCGTATCAAGCAAATCATCGCGAGTACGCGGCGCTTCACTTTTGGCTATCCTTGCCAGAATCGCTTCTAGTTCAATCGGATCGATCCCCTGCCAAATCCATTGCGGGCGCCGCATGACCCGATACCAGCCAATTTCGGTATCACCATCCAGCGCACTGTGGATCGGGGCATCGACAACATGGGCTAATTTCACCAGGCTCGATGTCTCTTTGGAGGTTTGCCTTGGGGCAAAGAGCTTTTCGGAAAGATTAGTTTTGGACGGTTCAGACACATTCTGCTCCATATCGGTTCACACATACCTACTATGCAGGCCCGAGCACTTCCGGTCTATAGCAAAAGCACGTTATTCCGGTTCGGCCTAGGGGATGTGCTTATTGTGGTTTTATGTCTAAAGTATACCACCCAACAGATACTTACTGTATGAGCCGGCAGACAATTCCCGTGAGTTGCAGAAGCGGTACTGGGGAAATGCCAGGACTCAGCTATGCTTTTACATACCTATCAGTACTTCATACGGTGGTAAGTATGCGATATGTCTTTTGTCTTTGTACTTCGCTTTTTTTCTCTACATCCGTCCTCGCGTTTGGTAGCGGTGGTTCCCTAGGTGGTAACCCCGGAGAGGCATCCGGTGGTGTCAATGCCAAAACCCCTCTTTGCCTTGATGTCACTGGCGAACGTATTCCTGACAGCTACCAAACCAAATACCAGCGCCAATGCGAGATAACCGGTAACACCATGGTTGATCTCATCAACTACAACAACTATTACCGTAACAAACCCAATGGCGAATCCCTGTCGGATATCAGAGCCAAAGCCAGCTAAACTCGACATAGCAGGTATAAAAAAAGGAGCCCAAGGCTCCTTTTTTACTCGCATCAAGCGATATTATTTTTTCGCGATTGGATCAACGAAAGTCACTGCCATATCCCATGGCTGCTCGATCCAAGTTTCCTGCGGAATGTCTACCACGTAGTCATCAACCAGGTGTTTACCTGCAGGCTTCGCACATACAGTCACGAATTTCGCTTTAGGGTACATGTGACGGATCATTTCCGCTGTACCGCCAGTGTCCACCAGATCATCGATAACGATGAAACCTTCACCATCACCTTCTGCTTGTTTCAGTACTTTCATCTCACGCTGGTGATCGTGGTCGTAGCTTGAGATACATACTGTATCAACATAACGAATACCAAGTTCACGCGCCAAGATTGCAGATGGAACCAAGCCACCACGGCTAACGGCAATGATACCTTTCCACTGATCGGCAGGAAGCAATTTCTCTGCTAGCTGGCGGGTATACATTTGCATGTTGTCCCAAGTGATGATGAACTTATTACTCATATCCGATGAACCTCTGAGTCAGCAGAAAACTGCTGTATGTATTTATTTACTGTTATAGAAAAATAATTTTAGCAACAAATAGGGCCGCAATAACCCAAACGCTAATATTTACATCGCGACCTTTGCCACTCATCGTTTTGACGGCAGCGTAGGTGATAAAGCCAAGGCCAATACCTTCAGCGATGGAGTATGTTAACGGCATCAGTAGGCAAACTACAACTACTGGTGCTGCTTCTGTTAAGTCACGCCAGTCAACGCTAACCAAGCCAGACATCATTAGGATGGCTACGTAGAACAAAGCACCTGCTGTCGCATAGGCAGGAACCATACCTGCTAGCGGCGCAAAGAACAATGCCATTAGGAACAAAACGCCTACCGTCACCGCAGTAAGACCGGTACGGCCGCCTACTGCAACACCCGATACACTCTCAACATAAGAGGTCGTGTTCGATGTACCCAATACCGCACCAACAGAAGTGGCAGTACTGTCTGCCAATAGCGCACGGTTCAGGCGAGGTAGCTTACCGTCTTTGTCGATCAATTCAGCTTTAGTTGCGACACCGACCAAAGTGCCCGCCGTGTCGAACAGGTCAACAAACAAGAACGCGAACACAACTGAAATCAAACCCACTTCCAGTGCACCAGAGAAATCCATCTGCATGAACGTCGGCGCAATGCTTGGTGGCGCTGAGACAATACCGCCGTAAGCCACTTCACCGACAAGAACACTGATTGCCGTTACCGCTAAAATCGCAATCAATACAGCTGCTTTATAACCACGGTGTACCAAGGCAATCGTTAGGAAGAAGCCCAGTGACGCCATCGCTGCAGGGAAGCTAGTGAAATCACCAACTTGAACTAGGGTTGCTGGGTTGTCGACAACAATGCCTGAGCTTTGCAGGGCAATAAACGCCAGGAACAAACCAATACCCGCCGAGATCCCGATCCGGAGCGCATGGGGAATCGAGTTGATAATCCACTCACGGACGCGAAGTACGCTCAAGGCGATAAAGCACAGACCCGAAAGGAATACAGCAGCCAGTGCCACCTGCCAAGTGTGGCCCATACCCAATACAACACCGTAGGTGAAGAAGGCATTTAGGCCCATGCCCGGCGCCTGAGCCACTGGATAGTTAGCCACGAAGCCCATGATAAAACAGCCCACAACTGCAGCCAGACAGGTTGCGACAAATACCGCGCCCTGATCCATACCTGTTGCCGATAGCATAGATGGGTTTACAAAAATGATGTAAGCCATCGTCAAGAAGGTAGTCAGACCCGCTAGCAGCTCGGTACGGACATCAGTACCGTTCTCTTTGAGTTTAAAAAGTTTCTCAAGCATTGCTCTCGATTCCTTGGAGATATTAAGCAATTGATATTGGTTTATTGGACATGCCGAAGCCGACTCTCGGTTTCCACACATCACGAACATTCAAGAAATAGAAAACGATTGCGTCTCTATTTTGGGTGGCGATTATATGCTCGATAATTGTCAATTTCCAGTAAATAGCGCAATTATCATCAATCAACATCAATAACCGAATAAAAAACCGGCCACCTCAAAACGAATCAAAAATAAAACCCTATAAAACAACAGCTTGAGGTTTTAACAGTAAGGTTACATTTTATTCAATTAATATTTTCCACCTATGCGCAAACGTTAATATCAGCCATCAAATTACATGAATTAACAACTAACGATAAATGTAATCGAATACAGCCTAAAGGCAGAAAATACAGCTATAGATAACGCAGATAAGGTTGGCCAGAAAAGGCATGGTGGTAAAACAAGAGGATAAAAAAAAACGCCACTCCAAATGGAAGTGGCGTCAAGAATGTAACTATAAACCGAAAAGCGGTTTTAAGAGATTCTTAAACAAAGGGGGTGAACAAAAAATTGACCACTCGGATCTGCCCGGCAATGTAGAACCGGACAAACCACAGAATTAATAACCGAACGAGCTTGGGTATTTAAAGTTACCGGTGTATACAGCGCGGTTGTTCCAAAACTTGTTTACAGATTCAAATACTTTCATTTTTATCACCTTAACTATTAAGCAATGACTACACGTAATACGTGTTTGGCCGTCTTGGCCTGACTTAAACTCGGTTCCTTGGAGGCGATATCTCGGGCTCATCCTAGAGCAAAATTTTGTGTCGTTCGTCTTCGTTGAGAAGATGGTGTAACTATAACCTTGACGTAATAAACTTTCAAGCATTTTCTTTAACCGCGTCACACTTTTGCCGTTATTGAGTATTTGAACAACAAAAACTGTAATTTAATTACAGGATCTCACTTCACAGTTTTACCTTCTATCGACTAAAGTGTAACCCCCTCCACCTTGAACAGTTACATGGTTCCAACATACCTTATTCAACAGCACACATTTCAATAATAATAAGGCAAGGGGCATATCATGGCGGCATTTTCATCACTTAGAAAAGTCACTATAGGTAAACGGCTATATTTATTGAGCTTTGTTGTAACCGTCTTGACGTTGTTACCACTGGCGCTATTTATTGCCAATTACCAAGCTAACATGATGGACCAGAAAAGGCTCAAAACTCGCCACCTGGTTGAAAGTGCCCATAGCCTGCTCGGTCATTATTATTCTCTTGAACAACAAGGCTCCCTTTCACGAAACCAAGCCCAACAACACGCTGTATCAGCACTTGCAGCCTTGCGTTACGAGCAAAAAGACTATTTCTGGATCAACGATATGACCCCCACAATGGTCATGCACCCTTTTAAGCCATCCCTTAACGGCCAGCGGTTGGACAATTTCAAGGATCCCAACGGGACAGCCCTGTTTGTTGAAATGACCAATCTTGTCCGCCAGCAAGGCCAAGGATTCGTCGACTACTATTGGGAAAAACCCGGCTTCACTACACCCGTCGAGAAAATCTCCTTCGTGAAAGGTTTTGCCCCTTGGGGATGGATTGTCGGTTCGGGGATCTACATTGACGATGTCACTGCCCTCTTTTATACCGAGCTCAAGCAATTTAGTGTTTTTCTACTCAGTGCGTTGGCACTGAGTGGGATGTTTGCCTGGCTCATCTCCCGCTCTATCACTATCCCCTGCCAGGAAACCGCACAAGCCATGCATGATATCGCCCGAGGTGAAGGCGATCTGACCCAGCGGTTACCATGCCAAGGCGATGATGAGCTCAGCCAGCTCGCCCGCTCTTTCAATACCTTCTCCAGCCAGCTATCTAACATGTTGAGGGACATTGCGCCGGTCAGCGACCAAATCAGTGCGGCAGCCAGCCAACTAAACAGTGTCGCAACCCAGACAGCCAGCAGTGCGAACCAAGCCTACCGGGGTATCGACAGCGTGGCTGCCGCTATGAACCAGCTCCATGACAATAATCAGGATGTCGCCCAATCAGCCCAGCAAGCTGCCGAGGCTGCAGAACAAGCCCAGCAGCACAGCAATAACAGTATGGCTGTTGTCTCCAACTCCTCGCGGGAAATGCACGCGCTGCTTACCTTGCTCGATGAAGCCAACCTTAGTGCACAGGCTTTGGAGAAAGACTCACAGACTATCGGCTCAGTATTAGATGTGATCCGAGGTATTGCAGAGCAAACCAATCTCCTCGCCCTCAATGCCGCCATTGAAGCTGCACGGGCAGGCGAGCAAGGCCGTGGCTTTGCTGTTGTCGCTGATGAAGTCAGGACCCTTGCCACCAGGACCCAATCCAGTACCAACGAAATAGAAGCGATCATTGCCAGCCTGCAAGGAAAGGCTAACAGTGTCAGTGGTGCCTTGGTCAAAACCCGCGAACAATCATCCAGCACCGCTGAGCATGCCGACGAGGTTGCCCAAACTCTCGCTGCAATTGGCGGGCAGATAACAACCATCCTGACACTCAACCAGCATATTGCAGAGGCTAGTGATCAACAGTCTCAGGCTGCTGAGGCGATAAACCATAACCTGCACCAACTTACAGAACACAGCCACCAGACCGTTGAACATGGTGATCATATAGCGGCTGCCAGTACCCAATTAATCGCTAATGGGCAAAGCCTGGAAAACCATGTCAGCCACTTCAAGATTTAGCTGTTACCGTTTCGGGCACAGTGGTATCCTTGAGGTTAACCGCGATAGTTAATTGTTCTGAAATACTTTGCAATATAGTTAATTTCTCACCAATTTATCGCTAATAACTAAAAGTTTATAAAGGAGACTGCTGTGTCAGAAATCAGTCAACTGTCACCTCAACCTGTGTGGCAATTCTTCGATCAGATCTGCTCTATCCCTCACCCTTCCAAGCATGAAGAAGCGCTAGCCCAGCACATTATCCAGTTCGCTCAAGGTGAAGGCCTTGAAGTGCGCCGTGATGCTGTGGGTAACGTCTTCATCAAAAAACCTGCGACACCTGGTATGGAAGATCGCAAGGGTGTTGTTCTTCAGGCGCACATCGACATGGTGCCGCAGAAGAATGAAGATACCGACCATGATTTCCTGACCGATGCTATCCAGCCATACATCGACGGCGAATGGGTAACCGCAAAAGGGACAACCTTGGGTGCCGACAACGGCATGGGTATGGCAGCATGTCTTGCTGTGTTGGCTTCGAAAGAAGTTGAGCACGGCCCGCTGGAAGTGCTACTGACCATTGACGAAGAAGCCGGTATGACAGGCGCCTTCGGCCTAGAAGAAGGCTGGCTGGAAGGTGATATCCTGCTGAACACCGACTCTGAGCAAGAAGGTGAGGTCTACATGGGCTGTGCCGGTGGTGTAGACGGCTCATTGGTTCTTGATATCCAGCGCGAAGCAACGCCTGCCGATTTCCAAGCGGTTAAGCTAGTTGTTAAAGGCCTGAAAGGCGGCCACTCTGGCTGTGATATCCATACAGGTCGTGGCAATGCCAACAAGATCCTTGGTCGCTTCCTGTTCGGTCACGCCGAAGAGTTGGGCCTACGCCTGACCTCCCTGACTGGCGGTAGCCTTCGCAACGCTATCCCTCGTGAAGCGAGCGCAGTTGTTACCCTGCCTGCAGCAAACGTTGATAAGCTAAACGAGCTATTCGCTCACTACCAAGAACTGCTTGTGGCTGAGCTTGGCCGTGTCGAAACAGACATCAACCTATTCACCGAAGCCGCAGAACTACCTGCAGACGTATTGGTAACAGCTGACCAGCAGCGTTTCATTAACATGCTGAACGCAACACCAAACGGTGTGATCCGCATGAGCGATGATATCGAAGGTGTGGTTGAAACCTCACTAAACGTTGGTGTGATCACCACCGAAGCTGACAAAATTACGGTACTGTGCCTGATCCGCTCATTGATCGACTCTGGCCGCAGCAATGTCGAAGGTATGCTAAAAGCAGTTGCTTCACTTGCTGGCGCAAATTGCGAGTTCTCTGGCACCTACCCAGGCTGGAAACCAGACGCGGATTCTGAAGTTATGCACCTGTTCCGTGAAACGTACGAGAGCATCTATGGCCGTGTACCGAACATCATGGTTATCCACGCCGGCCTTGAGTGCGGCCTATTCAAGAAGCCATATCCGAACATGGATATGATTTCTTTCGGCCCGACTATCAAGTTCCCGCACTCGCCGGACGAGAGAGTTCAGATCGAAACCGTTGCCCTATTCTGGGAACAAATGGTTGCTATCCTGAAAAATATTCCGGTAAAGGCGTAGTCTTTACGCTTTGAGTAACCGATGAGAAAAGCGAGCTCCTTTGAGTTCGCTTTTTTGTATGAAGGTTCTGTGGTTCTGTGGTTCTGTGGTTCTGTGGTTCTGTGGTTCTGCGGTTCTGCGGTTCTGTGGTTCTGCGGTTCTGTGGTTC
>NZ_JACSOF010000157.1:0-16163 GCF_014349205.1 Photobacterium sp. BZF1 | reverse complement strand
TACCAACTGAGCTAGTGTCGCAAATGGAGGCGCGTCCCGGAGTCGAACCGAGGTCCACGGATTTGCAATCCGCTGCATAGCCACTCTGCCAACGCGCCTTCAATACCTACGAGGTGTTCCCCGCTGCGGTATGGGGTGCATTCTACGGATTGAGCTAATCGAGTCAACAAGAAATTTAGTGAAACACCACCAAGCGGTCACTTTACCACCACCCTGTCATGAGTCGTTTATAATTCCATCAAACAAGAGCGCTGTTATTGCATAAATCAACGCAGGAACCTATGACAACTCCACCATTGAAAACTCCCCTTTGCAAGCTATACCGTCATCCTTGAATGCTTGTATATTTCAGGTTTATCTTAGAAAATAGTGAGCTTTGTCACACTTAAAATTTCAATAGACCATGACTACCCTTTTCCGAGTCGGATTAATCGCCATCGCTGCCATCCTATTAACAGCATGCAGCCCCAAGGAGCATCAACCGATGACGACAGGGATCAGCTTTGTCACCCAAGCACCCGATTACCTCCTGCAAAACCCCAGCGGCATTCCATCACTAAAATATGCCCCGAAGAGAACAGCAAACTGGTTAAACCATCAATACCGTGTGGCATCACGAAAGGCTGCCGACAAAAATGCGGCTTATATTGCGTTCTATTCAGATCAGCAACATGACAAGCCGATCCTCAGCCCTGCTTTCTCATATGTCACGGCCATCATTTCTGAACACTCTAGAAATACAACCCCAGAGGTACGGGTTCAGGGTGAGCAAGCGATTCTTGCCAGCAATATCGACTTCGGCATAACTCAATCAGGTAACGACGTATTTGCCTATAACCCGAACAAAGCCCGAGCAGATGTGTTTGAACAACAGGAAGACAGTGAGTCCATTGCTTACTTATCCCTCATCAAGCAGACGCACTCTGAGGATGATGCTCCCCTCGCCCACGATTTGGCGGTACTTGCCCACTCTGTTGACAGGCTGGCAACCCAAGGCAGAAACAAAATTGTTTTACTCAGCCAATATGATGCTCAATACAACTCACACATTACCGGGCAAATTAAGGGATTAGATGTGATTATTAGTGCAGGGGAAGTTAGCAATGTCGATATCCAGCATAGTACTTGCCTGGCGACATTCGAGCATACCGGGGTGAGCTGGCAGACGCTATACGTTTCTTTTGACTCTGATGGGAATATTCTGCGGTGTCGGTTTTAATAAAAAGCTGCCCATTAAATGGCTAAATGGGCGGCTTCATCAGGTACTTGGTGTTTATATCTTCTTAAGATACTGACCACTGCGACAATGAGCGTTTGAAGTCTTCGTAGCCGAACTCGTTCAGCATTTGGATCTCGCCATTGCCACGTTCGCAATAGATTGATGGCATCTTCAAGCCGTTGAACCAGTTCAGTTTCACCATGGTGTATCCGGCGCTATCCATAATGTGAAGTTTCTGTCCGATCTCCAACGGCTGGTCGAAGTTTGCGACACAGAATTGATCACCAGCCAAGCAAGAACATGAACCAATCACATATTCGTGTTCACCGTTATCTGATGCTTCCAGCACAGAGGCAGGCTCATCATAGATAAGCGTATCTAGGCGGTGGGCTTCTGTCGCTGAATCGACAATGGCGGTTTTCTTAACGTTTTCGACGATATCCACCACAGTGACAACAAGGTCTGTGGTTTTGGTGATGATCGCTTCGCCCGGCTCAAGGTAGAGCTGAACGCCATGTTTTTCTGAGAAAGCTTTCAGGGCTTGCGCCAGTTTCTCGATGTCATAACCCGGCCATGTGAAGAATACGCCGCCGCCAAGGCTGACCCAGTCTAGCTTGTCCAGATGGCTGCCGAATTGCTCAGAAATAGCATCAAGCAAACCGATGAACGCATCAACATCTTTGTTCTCACAGTTCATGTGGAACATTACGCCATCAAGGTTTTCGAATACTTCCGGCTTGATGTGATCAGCCTGTACGCCCAAACGGGAGAATTGGCGCGCTGGGTTTGCCAGATCTTGGCCTGCGTAGCTGACACCGGGGTTCAGGCGAAGGCCTAGCGATGCCTTACCTTCTACGATATGGCGATGAGCAGCAAGTTGACTTTGCGAGTTGAAGATTAACTTGTCGCAAATGTCTGCCACTTCACGTACGTCATCTTCGCTGTAACCGACGCTGTAAGCATGGGTTTCGCCGCCGAAGGTTTCGTAGCCCAGCTTCACTTCGAACGGGCCGCTGCTGGTTGTGCCGTCAAGGTATGGTTTGATGATGTCGAACACACCCCAAGTCGAGAAGCACTTCAGGGCCAACACTAGTTTTACACCTGAAAGCTCTTTAAGCAGCTTGGCTTTTTCCAAGTTGGCAATCAACTTGTCTTCATTGATCATGAAATAAGGTGTTTTCAATTCTTCTTTCTTAAATGTCATTTCTTCACATTCTCAAGCTATGTCTGCAAGGGATGTTGAATTCAATATTTCCCTATTTTGTAACTCACTGCGTTCAAACAGGACAAAACAGGCAAATATCGAATCTCAACCGTCCATCATTACGATTTACAGAACAACCTAATCAAGAGTCTTCACCAAGAAGGGAGCAGTAACTGCTCCCTTCTGATAATACCCAGTAAATTAAGCAGTTAACTTTAACCGCCTATTTTCGGGTTTTGATAACAAATCGTCGGAATTTGAGACAACACTAGGTCACCTCTGATTCACGAAAAATAAGGTTATAAGCGCCGATGTTTCTCTTCAGGGCTAGAAGGAAGCACGGAGTTTATACGCATAAATGAGTACTTCCGACACCGCCATGGAGAGAAACAGCCAGCTCAGGGCCTTATTTCAGGATTTTGATGTCAGGCTGGCCAACTTCCAGCTCCTGAACATGCCAGTCAAGGCCGATTTCAGGCATGGTTTCTAGGAACGGATCTGGGTCTAGCTGTTCCATGTTGAACACGCCTTTGTCTGCCCACTTGCCACGGAAGTACTGCAGTGCGGCTGTGATCGCTGGTACACCTGTGGTGTAAGAGATAGCTTGGTGCTCAACGTCTTCGTAAGCAACTTCGTGGTCGGCGTTGTTGTAGATGAACACGCTACGCTCTTTGCCGTCTTTCTTACCCTGCACCCAAGTACCGATACAGGTTTTACCTGTGTAGCCCGGAGCTAGAGACGTTGGGTCAGGAAGTAGTGCTTTTAGTACGTGTAGCGGCTGAACCACAGTGCCATCGTGCAGTGTTAGCGGATCTGGGCTTAGTAGGCCGATATCACGCATGCAGTTGAAGTAGTTCAGGTACTTGTCACCGAAGCCCATCCAAAATTCGATACGTTTGGCCGGGATGAATTCTTGCATTGAACGAACTTCATCGTGTGCCATCGAGTAAACTTTGTGCGAGCCCACTAGCGGGAAGTCGAACTCAAGCATACGTGAGTGACACGGTACTTGTTTCCACTCTTCGTTTTCCCAGTAGAAAGAATCACCCTGGATTTCCAGCATGTTGGTTTCTGGGTCGAAGTTGGTTGCGAACTTCTTACCGTGGTCACCGGCATTAACGTCCATCACGTCAATGGTGTCGATTTCGTCAAACAGGTGCTTCACTGCGTATGCAGCAAATACAGAAACTACGCCCGGATCGAAGCCCGCGCCTAAGATACCTGTGATGCCAGCTTCTTCGAACTTCTCGCGGTAGCCCCACTGCCAGTCGTACGCTTGTGGTACCTGCTGGCCTTCAGAGCATAGGTCTACTGCCACAGAGGTATCTAGGTAAGAAACTTTCGCTTGGTAACAGGCTTCCATGATGGTCATGTTCACCCATGGAGGACCAGCGTTGATCACAAGATCAGGCTGAACTTCTTTGATTAGTGCCACTAGTGCATCAACGTCGTCGGCAT
Source organism: Photobacterium sp. BZF1 (assembly GCF_014349205.1). Classification (NCBI taxonomy): domain Bacteria; kingdom Pseudomonadati; phylum Pseudomonadota; class Gammaproteobacteria; order Vibrionales; family Vibrionaceae; genus Photobacterium; species Photobacterium sp. BZF1. The sequence goes on along the minus strand of NZ_JACSOF010000157.1, from coordinate 12,282 downwards.
TGACCGCACGTGCTTCTAGTTTCTTGGATGGGTCTTTCAAGTTGTTCTTTTTCTTGATTGACTCAATGATTTTCTCACACTTTCCGATTGTGCGAGAAGCAATCGTGATATCACCAAGAACTTCGTTATTCTGAGCTGCTTTATGTGCAACTACCCAGCCAACACCACCAGCACCAATCTGTAGAATTGCCATTTCTATTTATTCCATAACTTAATGAGTGAGTGTTCGGCACAGCGTTTAAGCCCGCTGTGCCGTACCAATTGATTAACCTAGTTTGCGCTCAGCTTGAGCAGCAACCTGGTTGATTTCTGTTAGTAATGATTCAAAGTCAGACAGAGTCAGACATGGGTTCAAAATCGTGAACTTGAGGGCGACTTTGCCATCGACCACGGTTTCACCCAGTACCGCCTTGCCTTCAACAAGTGCGTCAATGCGTAGTTGTTTGTTAATTCCATCTAGTGCCGACTCTTCGTTGTTGCCGATGTAACGGAACAACACTGTCGATAGAGCCGGATCTGCCAGCAGTTCAAACTCTGCCGACTGGTTAATCATGTCTGCGACCTGCTGTGTCTGGTTCAGTAGGTGATCGTACATCGCACCTAGTGACTGAGGGCCAACACACTGCATTGTCATCAACACTTTTAAAGCGTCGAAACGTTTGGTGGTCGCGATTGACTTGTCTACCAAGTTTGGCAGCAAATCATCTTCACGGTTCAGGTAATCTGCATGGTGAAGCAGGTACTTGAAGTTTTCTTTATCTTTAATAAGCACTGCACCACAGCTGATTGGCTGGTAGAACAGTTTATGGAAGTCGACACTCACGGAATCGGCCTTCTCGATGCCGTGCAAACGGGTCTTGTGGCGGCTCAAAATCAAAGCACCACCGTAAGCGCCGTCGACGTGCAACCATAGGTTGTGCTGCTGGGCAACATCTGCCATACCGGTCAGATCGTCAATTGCGCCATGGTCAGTCGTACCTGCCGTACCTACCATTGCAAATGGCAGCAAACCGTCGTTCTTCAGGGTTTCAATGGTATTAACCAGAGAAGCTAGCTTGATCGTACCGTCAGGGTTGGTATCCACTGTTACCACAGCATTTTCACCCAGCCCCATCAGAGAAGCTGATTTCTGCACTGTGAAGTGTGATTTCTTCGAGCAAAGAATACGCATTTTGCCTGCGTAATCCGGTAGACCTTGCTTCTGGATATTGTGACCAGAAATAGTATCTGCCGCCCAATCGCGTGCCAGCAACAAACCCATTAGGTTTGATTGCGTACCGCCACTGGTAAATACACCGTCGGCTTGACTGCCCAACTGGTAAAGCTCACATAGCCAGTCCACCACTTTCTGCTCAACAAAGGTTGCCGCGCTTGCCTGATCCCAAGAGTCCATCGACTGGTTAAGGGCAGCAATGAAAGCTTCTGCAGCCACTGCCGGAAGCAATGGCGGTGTGTGCAGATGCGCAATACAGTGCGGGTGCTGGACCATGATAGAGTTCTTGGCAATCAGCTCACCGGTTTGCTCGATCACCAAGTCCAAAGGCATTTGCTGGTTATCCAGATCAATGTTGTTGATCATGGTTTTTAGCTGCTGGGGATCCATACCTGAGTATGGTGTCTTGGTATTTTCGAATACGTTTTTCAGCACTTGCGTAGTCTGGTTCAAGGCCGCTTCGAAAGTATCCGCACCACCTTTACCGGTATGGATGAAGTGGTTGCGCCAATCCGCAGCTTCTGCAATCACAGGCTCTTTAACTTTCGCTGGGCCTGCAGTCGCAATGATGGCCTTGCTCAGGGCATCAATGGCGAAATCAAGCTGCTCGTAAGAGATGATCAGCGGCGGTAGGAAACGCAGTACTGAACCCTGGCGACCACCTTTTTCGATGATCAGACCGCGCTCAAGTGCTGCACGCTGAATCGCAATCGTCAGTTCTGGATCTGCTTCCGGCTCGCCGAATTTGTTCTTCGAACCATCAGGCTTACAGATTTCAACACCCAGCATCAAACCTTTACCACGTACTTCAGCAATACAATCTGTGTACTGAGCAATGCGCTCTAAACCTTCGCGTAGGTATTGGCCTGCTTTGTGAGCATGTTCAACGAGGTTGTCACGACGGATAATCTCAAGCGCTTTCGCACCGGTTGCCATTGCCAACTGGTTACCACGGAAGGTACCCGTGTGCTCACCTGGCTTCCAAGTATCAATTGACTTATCAAAGATAAGTACAGACATCGGCAAGCCGCCACCAACGGCTTTTGACAAACATAGGATATCAGGCGTTATACCTGACTCTTCAAAGGCAAAGTTAGAGCCGGTCTTACCGATACCACACTGGATCTCATCAAAGATCAGCAGGATGCCGTGCTCTTGTGTAATACGGCGTAGTTCACGTAGCCAGAATGCAGGGGCTGGGATCACACCACCTTCGCCCTGTACTGGCTCAACAATGATAGCCGCAGGCTTTTGCACACCGCTCTCATCGTCATTAAGCATGCGCTCGATGTAACGCAGCGTCTGCTTGGCACCCTCATCACCGTGAATGCCAAACGGGCAGCGTAGGCTGTATGGGAAAGGTAGGAAATGAACATCGGCCATCAGGCCTTGGCGGCGCGCCTTGGTACCAAGGTTACCCATCATCGCCATGGTGCCGTTCGTCATACCGTGGTAAGCGCCGTGGAAAGCCGCCATGGTGTTACGGCCAGTCGTTTGCTTAGCCAGTTTGATCGCCGCTTCTACGGCATCGGCACCCGAAGGACCACAGAACTGGATGCGTGCATTTTTCGCAAACTCATCTGGGAGGAAGTTCATCAGCTCTTTGATGAACTTGTCTTTCACCGGCGTAGTAATATCCAATGTCTGGTATGGCAGGCCAGCTTGCAACTGATCAACAATTGCCTGGTTAATTTCAGGGTGGTTGTAACCCATTGCCAATGTACCGGCACCAGCAAGGCAGTCCAGAAACAGTTGGCCGCGGCTGTCTTCGACTAGCGCACCAGAAGCCTTGGCAATAGCCAGAGGCAGACGACGTGGATACGATCGCACTTCGGATTCATAATGCTCTTGACTAAGCAGCAACTCGTCAGGTGTTAGGTCATAAACACCATTGACAACAGGTACATTCGACGCGAGTTTTAGCTCGTCAAGGTCAAACACATTACTCATGTTCTTTTCCATTTGAAACACTGTACCCCTTGTCCTTTCCCCATTGATAACAATGTCAAAGATGATTTTTGTTCAACACAACAAACACCCCGCGAAAGACGGAGTGGATTTAGCGAGAACTGGGAAGGTATCAAGGTTCGGCACAGTTGCATCTTGCCATCTTGCATAGATGCATTGACTATAAACAACCGATTGCTTGCGCGCTCGGCGTGACCGAAAACAAACTGATTAGCCAGACAAACGTTTGCCTAGACGCCACACGTCAACAACGACAGCATGCGATCAGAAAGTTAAAAACCAGTGAATGTGATCAGGAAGATCAAGGCTCAGTAATTATACTGCAGTTGGGTAAGACAAAGCTGATTAGAGTTTTAAGCGTAATAGTATTCACAGTTGGGTTCCTTCAATATGCGCCTGAGTTCTTCTTACAGGTCTGCATTATCAATGCCCTTCTACTAACCCTAATCAGGTTAGTACCTACGGCGTACCAAGGGGCAATCAGCCCGAATACCGCTTGATACAGTGTGCCCCAGAATGTCCATCTGAGATTGCGCTGAAAATAACACACCAGATATGTGTATACCAGAAATATTTAATCGAATTATGTGTCAAAATCTAACTTCGAGATCGTTGACCAATAAATTAACAAAAACAGAACAAACTCCCTAATTATTTAGCAAAAACCAGCACAACATGAAGCAGCTCACCAAATTCTCCAGTTTCATATGCTACTGTTTTAGCAGAATATTGCTGTTACTAAGGAATGCCTATGAGACACATTGTTCGATTCTCCCCTTCCTCAGGAACCCAACCCTGAGTTCAGGCTGCTGCTAACGGTCTGTTCAGCACTTTGTATTCTACTGCCAAACACCACCAACTCCTTTCTATTCCCGATCCTGGCCCCAGCTGATTTCTCATTTAGCTCTCCAATCCCGTTTTAAATAACAAGGAATGATTATGGAAATCTTAATGGGTGTCGCCGCCCTACTCGGCGCGCTGTGTCTTTTTTCATTGTTCAGCTTCAAAGCCCCCAACGGAAGCGCGGCTATGAGTGGACTTGCCGATGCGGCGATTGCGACTTTTTTGGTGGAAGCCATCCATAAATATGTCATGGGTAACCTACTGGGTATTAGCTACCTCGCTGACTTTGGCAACATGGTCGGCGGGATGGGCGGTATCGCTGCGGCGACACTGGTTATGCTGCGAATGGGCGTACAACCTGTGTATGCCATCGTAACCGGGCTGGCAATGGCCAACCTCGGTATTCTGGAAGGCTTTATTGTCGGCTATCTGTTTTCCTTTGCTGCCCCGCTGTTCAAGAAATACCTGCCCGAAGGGGTGGATGTGATTTTAGGTGTGCTGACCCTTGCCCCACTTGCCCGGTTAGTCGGTATATTTATCAGTCCGGGACTCGAAGTGTTAATGGGCACCTTAGCCAGTATGATCACTGAAGCCACATTACTGTCGCCTATCGCTATGGGCTTCTTGCTTGGTGGCCTGATCAAAATGGTATGTACCTCGCCATTGAGTTCAATGGCATTGACCGCCATGCTGGGATTGACCGGATTACCTATGGGTATCGCGGCGATTGCCTGTGTCGGAGGTTCATTCACCAATGGCTATATTTTCCACTCGCTCAAGCTTGGCAAATCCAGTAACACGATCAGTGTTATGTTGGAGCCATTGACCCAAGCCCATATAGTGACAAGAAACCCAGTACCTATCTTTATGTCTAATTTTATAGGAGGGGCTTTGGCTGGGGTTATTGCCGCTTATTTCGGTATCATTAATGACGCTCCAGGTAGTGCCGCACCGATACCGGGCCTACTCGCCTCGATCGCTTTCAACGAACCGCATACCCTGCTCATGGCTACTGTTGCCGCAGCCATTGCTGGTTTGGCAGGAGGCATTATCGGTAACCGTATTTACAACAAGTTGCTGGCTGAACGTATACCTCTGCAGCACTTTGCTAACGGCTAATATGAAAAACCCGCTAGCCAAGGTTGTTGGCTAGCGGGTCCATTATTAGCGGGGGATATGATTAAGCCGCTACACTCTGCTGGCCTAATGTACGCAGATCGTCCATCGTTTCGGCGTAGCTTTTCTCTTTGCCGAACAGGCCTGCGGTGCCCAGAACAAAGTACTCTACCTTGTCTTGAAGCTTTTCAATCACTTCAGGGCTAATTGCACCATCAATGGCAATTTTTGTATTTACACCCTGCTCTTCAATCATCGAAATAATACGCTCGATACGGCTATAGGCGTTTGGAATAAATGCTTGACCCGCGAAACCAGGATTTACCGACATCACCAATACCACATCGGTTACATCCAATACGTCTTCAATCGTGCTAAGTGGTGTGCCCGGGTTAATCGCCAAACCCGACTGGATCCCTTTAGCCTGGATGTTACCTAAGGTACGGTGGAGGTGTGGTGGCGCTTCAGCGTGAACATACATCAACTTAGGGCCTAGCGAAGCAAACAGGTCGATAAACTGATCCGGATTTGAAAGCATTAGGTGGACATCATAATCAATATCACTTAGTTCGCGGATCGCTTTGATATCTTCAGGGCCCAACGCAAAGTTTGGCACAAAGTGGCCGTCCATCACGTCGATATGCAGCATATCAACGTTGGCTTTTTCTAGCTCTTTCAGCTCTTGAGCCAATTTAGAAAAATCCACACACATCATAGAAGGACAAAACTTAGCCATGGTACTTCTCCTCAATCGCAGCGATTTGGTTAATGCGGTTCTGGTGGCGTCCACCTTCAAATTCAGCATTCAGCCAGTTATCAATGATCATCTTCGCAAGCTCAATACCAATCACCCGTGAACCAAATGCCAAGATATTGGTGTTGTTATGTTCTTTAGAAAGCTGTGCGGTGTAAGGGTCGCTACATACCACTGCACGAATGCCCGGCACCTTGTTCGCCGACAGTGAAATACCAACACCCGTACCACAAATCAAAATACCCAGATCAGCTTGCTTACCCACAACGGCTTCTGCCACTGCCAAACCATATTGCGGGTAATCCGTTCGTTCAGTGGTAAATGCGCCAAAGTCTTCAACTTCAATGCCTTTACTCTCTAAATGGCTGATTACTAGATCTTTATGCTCAATGCCTACGTGGTCACAACCGATAGCGATTTTCATTTTTGCTCTCACTGAATAACTAAACCTGACCTTAGTTTACAAAATAATTCACGATTGTAAACATAGCAAATTTTACAGAATAGCATTTATGAGATTAAACTATTGAATTTAAACAATATAAAAGTTCACAAATTAATTTACTAACATAAAAAGTTCACGAAATTGTTTTTTCTGTGACTTAGATCGATGTTAAAGCGGCTTTTGGCTGATAATTTAATAGGGAGTTAACCAATGACTGTGAAGGGTAGACAAGATGTCATATTCAATGATTGCCGAAGAGATTGTCGGCTCCCTCGGCGGGGCAGATAATATTGTTTCAGTAGCGCACTGCGCCACACGTTTACGTGTAATGGTGGCAGATGAAAACAAGATAGATAAAAAGCGCATTGAAGATACTGAGAAGGTAAAAGGGGCCTTCTTCAACAGCGGCCAATACCAAATTATTTTCGGTACCGGTACCGTCAACCGTGTATTTGAAGCGATTGAAGGTTTGAAATTAACAGTAGCGAATAAAGACCAACAACGAAAAGCTGCTGAAAAACAGGGGACGGCTTTCCAACGTGCTATCCGTACCTTTGGTGATGTATTCGTTCCAATTATTCCTGCACTTGTGGCAACAGGCCTGTTCATGGGTCTGCGCGGCTTGCTGATGCAAGAAGAAATTCTGGGGCTATTTGGCCTTACGCCAGAAACTATCCCGCAAAATTTTGTGCTTTATACCCAGATCCTAACGGATACTGCGTTTATCTTCCTGCCAGCACTTATTGCCTGGTCAGCAGCGAGGGTATTCGGGGGGACGCCACTGATTGGCTTGGTACTGGGTATGATGCTGGTCTCCCCTGCTCTGCCTAATGCCTGGTTGGTTGCCTCCGGGGAGCTAGACCCGCTAATGTTCTTTGGTTTTATCCCTGTGCTTGGCTACCAAGGTTCAGTCATTCCGGCATTTATTGCAGGTATGGTCGGGGCAAAACTCGAGCGCCGGATCCGCAATATCGTACCGGAAGCACTGGACTTGGTGGTTACTCCTTTCCTAACCCTGCTGATCATGATCACCGCGTCGCTGTTTGTTATCGGTCCAATCTTCCACTGGCTGGAACTGGTTATCCTGTCTGCGACACAATTCATGCTTGATCTACCTCTGGGCCTGAGCGGTATTTTGATTGGTGGCTTCCAGCAGATTGTTGTTATGACCGGTGTCCACCACATCTTCAACCTGCTTGAAATCCAGTTGCTGACAAACACTGGTGCCAATGAATTCAACGCCATCATTACCGCAGCCATTGCCGCGCAGGGTGCAGCTTGTTTGGCCGTCGGCCTGAAAACCCAAGACAAGAAGCTCAAAGCGCTGGCTATGCCTTCTTCGCTTTCAGCATTCCTAGGTATTACCGAACCGGCGCTATACGGTGTAAACCTTCGCTTCTTTAAACCCTTCATCATGGGATTGATTGGTGGTGCTGTAGGTGGTTTCTTCGCTGTCATGTTCGGCCTCAAGGCAACCGGTATGGCAATCACGGTTATTCCGGGTGCCCTGCTTTACCTCAATGGCCAAATGCTTGGTTACCTAGCCGTCAATGCTATCGCTATCGCAACCGCATTCTCCCTGACTTGGATGTTCGGTTATTCAGACAAGATGCTTGATAAATAAAATTGTTAAAAGCCCCCTAACTGGGGGCTTTGGAGATCCAATGAAAACAACATCCGCTAACGCCGATCAGCGATACATCAATGACGTACTTGCCATCGCCATGAACCAGTCATCACAGTCAATCAATGACCCGTTCCGCCCGGCTTGGCACTTCGCCCCGCAGTTTGGTTTACTCAACGATCCTAACGGTCTTGCCCATTTCAACGGTGAGTACCACCTTTTCTACCAGTGGAACCCTAAAGCCTGCCAGCATGGAGCCAAAGCCTGGGGTCATGCAACCAGTAAAGATTTAATCAACTGGTCCCATCAACCGTTAGCCCTCGCGCCAACCGAGGAATATGAAACTCATGGTTGTTATTCAGGCTCTGGCCTAGTAGTCGACGGTAAGCTAGAGCTTTTCTATACCGGTAATGTGAAGTTTGAACAAGGTGGAAGGACCGCATACCAATGCCGGGCCACTCTCGAGGCCGGCAAACAGGTTGAAAAGCAAGGGATCGTGCTGCCCCTGCCCGAAGGCTACAGCGGCCATGTTCGGGATCCTAAAGTCTGGCAATACCAAGATGCCTTTTACATGGTGCTCGGTGCTGAAGATCTTAACTACCGTGGCAAAGTCATCGCCTACCGCTCTGATGATCTCAACAACTGGGAGATGATCGGGGAGATCTTTGGTGATGGCGTTGGCAACCAACAATCCGATGATTTCATGCTCGAATGCCCCGACTTGTTACCACTTGATGATAAATATGTCCTGATCACCTGTCCGAAAAACTGGGTTGAAAAAGGCGGCAAAAAAGTTGAAACCTTTGATGTGACTTACCATATCGGTAACTTCGACCACCAGACAGCAAGCTTCGAGCACAGCAATGGTGTATTGATGGATCATGGCTTTGACTTCTATGCCCCGCAAACTTTCGAAGATGAATCTGGCCGCCGTATTCTGTTTGGCTGGATGGGCAAACCCGACGAGTTTGAGCCCTACCAACCCACTATCGAGCTAGGTTGGATCCACCAGATGACCTGTGCCCGGGAGCTGACCATTCGTGATAATACCCTTGTACAAAAACCGGTTAAGGAACTAGAGGCCCTTCGCCATGATCAGTTGCAATTTACTGGGCTTAACCAGCAGTTCTCCGGCCTATCTGCCGAACTCATCCTTGAACAACTAGAGGGGGCCAACATCAGGCTGGATATTGCTGATGATATCTATATCGAATCCACCCCTAATGGGCTGCTCACCTCGCGCAAAAACCTTAAAACAGCCGAATGGGAATCCATCACCTGGCAGGGAACGGTGAATTCACTTCACCTGCTTCGTGATCACTCTTCAATTGAAGTATTTATCAATGGCGGTGTTGCAGTATCGACATCCCGCTTCTTCGGCCTCGGGCTGGGTGAAGAGATGAATATTGGCTTTGAGCTCTCAAGCAACAAAGAGATAGCAGCCACCCATTGGCAATTGTCAGCCTAATCCAAGGGGGCTACGTCCAGTAGCCTCCATGACTAATCGAGGGTCACTATGTATAATGATGCGATTGCTTCAAAAGGAATGATACTGTCTGTGGATCTTAACCAAGTAATTCCCAATATTCGCATGCGCCTTCCCTCGCTCACTCGTACCGAGCAGTCGATCGCGGAAAACTTTTTAAAGCCGCACTTTTTACAAAAGTCTACGTCCATAAAAGAAGTCGCCGAGCGCCTGGGGGTATCTACTGCCTTAATCGTGAAAGTATCGAAAAAGCTTGGCTTCAGTGGCTTCAAGCAATTGAAAGATGCTCTCAATGCCCAGCACCAGTCAGATACCTTCTTAGCTAGTGAGCAGTTGGAGCCGGATGATTCTTGCGAGCAGATCATCACCAAGGTGCTGCAGAACTCTATCAACGCCCTGACCGAGATCCTCAACTTCGTTGATGCAAAGATGGTAAGTGCAGCGGCTGATGCCATCGTCAATGCCAAGAACATCGAGCTTTATGCCGCTGGCGGTTCGACCATTATCTGTGAAGACTTCCAGCACAAGCTGTTGCGTTTCGGCATGCGCGCGTCAGTTCCTCGCGATAGGCACCTGATGCTAATGTCTGCCAGTGTGCTGAGTAGCAATGATGTTGTATTGGTTGTCTCTCACTCGGGCCAAACCGTTGACCTGATGGATGCAGTCCGTTTAGCTAAGCAGTCTGGAGCCAAGATCATCTCCATCACCAACAACTACCACGCCGAGCTTTCCCAGCTTTCTGATTATCCGCTGTATGCCCCAGCCTCTCCCGAACCCCTACTTGGCAAAAACGGCACGGCTCGTTTAGTCAAATTGGCAATGATTGATAGCTTGTACGCCACTATCGCTGGAAAAATCCCAGAGCAAGTAGAGGATAACCTCGAAAAAACGACCAAGGCTGTCGCTCTCCTGCACCGATAGGCTATACAGTTGCAGTATTTTCTAACCCCACCATTGATGTGGGGTTTGTTTTCTCTTCCTAAAATGTTCAATTAGGCGTGCAGTAAATATCACTTCATGTGGGTAATTGATGACATTGAGTTACTCCCGCTACAATTCTAATAATTCACCGTGGATTTGTTTTATTTTTAATATACAAATTACCGTAACAAAATATAATTTACGCACACAATTATAAATACTACATTCAATTACTGCGGAATTATTTTAATTTGTCAGCATCCGCAATCAGCAGGGACTATTACAATGCTAGCTTATGATTACTACTGTGAAGTAATCGCATTTAATATCAAGCAACTCCGGGAGATCAAAGGATTAACTCAGTCAGATATGGCCAATGTATCGGGGTATCGAGGAAGACAATTCTAGATATCGAATCCAACAGAACTTCTTTGAAAGTGAAGACGTTACTCAAGATTGCCGATTGCCTAGGTTGTAACGTTGGTGAGCTTTTGCATGAACCCAGCCAACCTCTTCTCTCAGGAGATAAGATAGTAAATATGCTATCAGAAGGTGGGATTGCACTCATTGACACCAAGAGAAAGGCGTAGAATAGCTTAGGATAAGCAGCCAGGATGAGGTTAGGACATACGTCTTAATCGCTTATCTTGGCTATCACAGGGTGATGCTATTTGGAGTTATTGACAACCATCAAGCCATTATTTTCAAAAATCTCAATAATTCGATTGCCCATAGCCGAATCATTGTCTTTTTTTGAGATTCCCAGCACATCGGTAATTTCGCACTTTAGACAATTACAAATCCGATAAAGCGTCGACAGCTTAATATCTGATTTGTTTGACTCTATGTCTATATAGGTCCTTCTCGAAACATTAATACAATTAGCGACCTGAATTTGTGTTTTGCCACGAAACTCACGAAGGGTTTTAATTCTGTGGGCTAGAAACTCAGGTTCATAGTTATTAAGTTGCATCTATCCTTACCGATTTATCTTCAATACTTTCAAACGCTCCGAGTGAAAGTAACTAATTGCCACCATATGGTGCAGAATGATTTAAACGTACAAAACATTCTCAATGTGAAGGAATTATACTTTCATTCGAAATACATGTAAATTATTCAACCAATGTCACATTATCAACAGTAATCGTACCACGCCTTTCAGTATAACCATGACAATCAAACTCTTGCTAGCACAAAAGCACTTTTTCTTATCCAAACAATTCTTTACATCATTTTTATTGATACTAGTGTGTATTATGCCATAATGTGCCCATCTTGATGATTTAAGCCTTATCAAGAGTTCTACATTCTTTTACCGTCGTACCCTTTTTGTACGACGGCTTTTTCTTTCCCGCTGTCTTCACTGCACGTTACTCATCCTTCCCCTCCTTTGTTCGCATCAAATACTTGTTCCAGTCCAAAACTAATTGGTTCTCATCGTTATTATTGCTGTGTAGAAATTATGAGCGTTAAGGCTTGGATAGAACAAAAGTAGGATGAGGGTATTTGGAGTGCTCCATAGTGTGCACAAACGGCGGCGGCAGATTACATGCGGAGTAGCAGGAGGAAGGAAGGCTGTTGGTTAGCAATGATGCTAGTAAGAGTATACAAAAAAGCCCACAAGCTAAGCTTGTGGGCTCTAATGAGATGGTGCCCCGGGCCGGACTTGAACCGGCACAACGCGAACGTCGAGGGATTTTAAATCCCTTGTGTCTACCAATTCCACCACCAGGGCACGCAATTCTTTGCGATGCCGTTTAGTACAGTAAACACCATCTTTTCTTACCGCTTTTTGCCGTAAGTTTTAAACTGGAGCGACACACGAGGTTCGAACTCGTGACCTCAACCTTGGCAAGGTTGCGCTCTACCAACTGAGCTAGTGTCGCAAATGGAGGCGCGTCCCGGAGTC
>NZ_JACSOF010000156.1:0-16341 GCF_014349205.1 Photobacterium sp. BZF1 | reverse complement strand
AAACCCCGCCAGTCCAGCCACTAAAAACAGTAGCCCCAATACTTCTAATGACAACTCCATTTAGACATTTCTCTTTAGTTAAGTGCTTGAGTTCTGGGGCTGAAAAATAGCATTTGTGCCCACTCTCGAACAGCGAAACGATGGACCACAACCCATTCCAGTTTGGAATTGGTCAAACAAAGGTCACAAAAAGTCCAATGCATAATGTTAAAAAACATAATAACTTCTGCCTGGTTAATGGCCTCAGCGCGTTGCTATTTTGACCAAATTTACTGAAATCTATTGCCGTCTGTTAACTCCGTCCCAGTTTATCGGCTCCGTCTATGCCGATTCGGTATTGAAAAGCAATATTCGGCATTTAACAGCTGTTTTTCGTTTGCGCACTATACCCACAAATAATTCAAGGTTTATCATTTCAAACGGACAGGAAAACAATGTTAGTAGTAATAGAACTGATGGTCGTACTCGGCTGCATATACTGGGGACTCAAAATGGGCGGGCTCGGTGTCGGGCTAGCAGGGGGATTGGGGTTGGCAATTCTTACCCTCGGTTTTGGCCTTGAGCCAAGTGCCCCTGCCGTCAACGTCATCCTGATCATCATGGCGGTAGTGACTGCGGCATCGACCATGCAGGCTGCAGGCGGTATGGATTGGCTGGTCCACCATGCCGGCAACCTAATGCGCCGCAACCCAAAATACATCTGCTTTTTAGCACCAATGATCACTTGGCTGATGACTATTATGGCTGGAACCGGTTACACGGTATTTTCAACCCTGCCCGTGATTTCTGAAGTCGCCAAAGAGATCGGCGTACGCCCTTCACGGCCGCTGGCAGGGGCTGTGGTGGCTTCACAAGTCGCAATTTCCGGCTCCCCTATTTCTGCCGCGATGGCCGCGATGATTTCAATCATGGAGCCTATCGGTGTAAGCTTCCTGGAAATCATGGCTGTCTGCCTGCCAGCATCATTCATCGCAGCGATGGTCGGTGCCTTCATTGCGTCACGCCAAGGTTGTGAGCTTAAAGATGATCCCGTTTACCTCACCCGCCTACAGCAGGCCCAGGAGCAAAAACAACAACAAAGCCTCACCCTTGAACCGAAAGCCAAATACTCTGTCATGCTGTTCCTTCTTGCGACCATTGCCATTGTTATCTATGCCGCTTTCCCTGTACTGCGCCCACATTTTGCCGACGGCAGCATGATGTCCACCCGCGATATCATTATCGTTTCAATGTTCGCGGTTGCTTGCTTGATGGTCCCAATGTGTAAGGTTGATCCGGAGAAGATCATTCGCACGACGACTTTCCGTTCAGGCATGAGTTCAGTGGCGGTTATCCTCGGTATTGTGACGATGGGCTCAACCATGGTGAACGCCTACCTACCCGAAATTAAAGAGTTTGCTGGCTCCTTGTTGCAATCCTACCCAATGCTACTGTCACTGGTACTGTTTGGCACTTGCACCCTATTACTTTCGCAAGGTGCGACAACGCCTCTGATCATCCCATTGGCGCTGAGCTTGCAGGTGCCACACTGGGCGATCCTGGCTTCATTCGTCGCGGTTACCGGTGTGTTTGTCCTTCCGACCTACCCAACATCATTAGCGGCCATCGAGTTTGATTCAACAGGTTCAACCCGTATGGGCAAGAATATCTTCGACCACCCATTCTTGATGCCAGGCTTGATTGGTGTTGCGGTCTCGACGGTATGCGGCTTCCTGCTGGCACCTATGATTGTGTAATGGCAAGCTGGGTAACAACCGTTCACCCAAATAAAAGCGAAGCGCCAGTTGGCGCTTCGCTTTTATCATTTTCATAGCCTGAATTTAAATCTGCTTTTGGGCATGGAGGCGCAAAGCCTGCCAGACCTGTTCGCCTGCAGGATGCAAGCGAGCCTGATAACGGTATGCATAATAGGTGATAGGAAGGCGCAGTGATTCATCGCCCAGTATTGCCACCTTACCATTTGCCAAATCCTGCTTAATGGCATAGTCCGGCAACCAGGCGACGCCCAGTCCCTGCAGCGCTAACGTCTTGAGCAAGTCTGTCATGGAAGATGAAAACACCGGTTGTAAATTCACTTGCTCCCGGACCACTTCAACCTGCCGCCCCATGTAGGAGCTCGGGCTATAAGCCAGCCAAGGCACTTCAGTCTCTGCGGTAATGCTATAAAGCGGTTTGCCCGCTTCATCACAGGCACAGACAGGCAACAGCTCAGCCTGCCCTACTTGCAACGACTGGTAAGGTGGCAGACGCAACAGTTCATCATCGAAGGCAAGCAGAATATCACAGCCACCTTCTTGAAGTTCTTCAATCGCTTCATCGACATCGATCGCCTCGACACTCAATATCGGCTTATGCTTACCTGACATCAGCTCTGTTTGAATCGACGGCACCAAACTGGTTGCCAACGAATGGGCCGCAGCCACCCGGACATTGTTTCCGCCCAGCTTGGAGAGATCAGATAACTGACCTATTCCATCCATCATTTGGTTGATCAGGGTACGCGCCGTTATGCGGAATATTCGACCGCTAGGGGTCAATGCGACAGGCGTCTTGCTTCTATCAATCAACTCCGCCCCGACGGTCTGCTCCAATGCCTTGATTCGGCGACTGAATGCAGGCTGGGTAACATTACGTTTTTCTGCGGCTAGGGAGAAGTTCCTCACTTCAGCCAGCACCAAAAAGTCTTCCAACCACTTACTTTCTATATTCATAACAGTACAACACGTTTTTCCCTAACCCAAGCAGCGGCAGTATAACGAAACCCAGTGCACATACAGAGTTATTTCAAGCCACCCAGATCACAAATCCATCATCTCCCCATACCGATTCTGCATAACTGGCTCAGCAACGGCATTTCTCACCACCACCTCACTCACCTATAGTGAACTCAGTGGAAAATACTGTAGGAACAATAAGATGAGCAGGAAATTAGGTATATTGGGCGGAATGGGGCCACTCGCCACTGTTGAGTTCATGCAAAAAATCATCGCGCAGACGCCAGCCTGCAGCGACCAACAACATATTCCTATGCTGGTTAGTAATAACCCGCAGATCCCTGACCGTACCGCTTTCCTGATAAGCAACGGCGATGATCCTTATCCGGCCCTTAAGCAAGGGATGGAGCAACTCGAACAGGCTGGGGCTGAATGTATCGTCATGCCATGCAATACCGCCCATTATTGGTACCCGAGGCTGAGCAATACCTGCCGGGTACACATGATCAGTATTCTCGATAGTGTGGTGGATGAGGCTAAACAGCGTGGCTACACCAAAGTGGGCATCATGGCCACTACTGCAACGATGACGACGAGGATGTACGAGACCAAACTGGCCCAAAAACAAATTGCAGCCGTTGCCCCGGAGCAAGACCAGCAACAGGCAGTGATGGATGGCATCTATGCCGTCAAAGCAGGAGATATCGAACAGGGTCACCGCTTAATGAAACCGGTATTTGATTCCCTGCTCGAGCAAGGCGCAGACGCCGTTATCCTGGGCTGCACAGAAATCCCCGTAGCCCTTGCTGAGGCCGTGTTTAATCAGCCAGAGCAATGCTTAGATTCGCTCAACATCTTGGCAAAAGCCTGTATTGACTGGGCAATGGCTGACTCAGCCGAGCTCGTAGCTTAACGCGCTCAGCACGAATAACCCAAATGGCTTGAACAAATACGTCTGTTGGCTAGGCAAACGGCATAATGCTGCTCAAAATAATCAGAGTTATACAAAAGAAACAATCGTATCCAGCCACTGGGGGTGTTCTTCAGCCAGTAACTTCACCGCCATGACCATGGATACTGTCACAACCAGTGGGCGGATTAACTTTCGCCCTTTGGTCACCACCACTTTCGCTCCCAATCTTGCCCCTATGAAACCGCCAAGTGCCATGACCAGGCCAATCTCCCAAACCGGCAAGCCGGCAGCGACAAAAAACAACAAGGCGGCAAAGTTTGAAGTAAAGTTGAGAACTTTGGTTTTTGCCGTTGCTTCGACAATACCCAACTGAGCGATAACCACAAAGCAGACGGCAAATAGCGAGCCCGTACCGGGACCAAAAAAACCGTCATAAAACCCAATCCCGGTACCAACGGTTAACGCAAATCCAGCTTGGCTTAGCTTGGGTTTACCACCCCCTTCGCCGGCGTCAGGCGCAAACAGAAAATAGAGTGCTATCACCACCAGCAGGGCCGGAATGACTTTAGTCAGCGTGCCGGCGTCCATATACTGGACAAGCAACGCGCCCGCAGCAGACCCGATGAAGGTACACAAAATGGCCAAGCGCATCTCACCGAGCTTAACCAACCCATTGCGGACAAAATACAGCGAGGCGGAGAAACTGCCAAATGAGCTTTGTAGTTTGTTAGTCGCCAATGCTTGTGCGGGAGGAAGACCCGCGGCTAACAAAGCGGGTACTGTCAGCATTCCACCTCCACCGGCAAGGGCATCAATAAATCCGGCGAGGCTAGCAACCAAAAACAAAGCCCCGATAATTTCCCAAGAGAATTCCATACAACTTCCAACACACAAAATAAAACACAGCAACAGGCAAATGCCTTAGGAGCACACCCACTCCAAAGGCACGATAGAATACGGATTGCCGATAAAAAGAAAAATGAAAATACGGATAACGACCTATTCCTGTTTTTAATAGGTCGACTCATTACCCTAATGACCTGAGTGAAGAGTTATATAGAAAATTAATTTCATTTCAACAAAGGAATAAGCCATTTTGTCGTTATTTTACGAACATGGATTAACTGGTGCGGCGGTAGAGGATTCAGCCCTTCGTTGATAAAGGCCTAAGCCGGGGCAAATTTAACCACAGCATTAGTGCAGGGATACAAAATCATTGTTTCCAAAAGTTGATTAATAACTTTTCATCAACTTGACGACAAAATATATAAGAACATGTTTTATATACATTAAAAATTTCAAGGCAATATCAACCGTTTCACTTTCCCAATCCAATTCATATTGATTTACGCATTAATGGCCACAAAAAAGCGTAGCGCAAAGGCCCCGATTCCCTACAATATTCTTCCTATAACAACATTTCGTTACACCCTGTAAACAAAATTACAAAGAGTGAAGCGTTAGCGTGCTAGCCACTTCACCCCAAGCACTGGAGCCAGTATGAAGGTCAATCTATTCGCCACCTGCCTGTGCGATACCGTCAAGGCGGAAGTCGCAAAAAAAAGTGTGTTACTGCTGGAGCAGCTCGGCTGTGAAGTTCTCTTCCCAGAACAGCAAGGCTGTTGTGGCCAACCTTCACTCAACTCCGGCTACATCAATGACAGCAAAAAAGGCATGAAAAACCTCATCACAGCCTTTGAGGCCAATGATTATCCGATTGTTTCTCCAGCCGGCTCCTGTGTCGCCTCTATCAAACGCTACCCAGAGTATTTGGCTGATGAGCCAGAATGGGTATTAAGGGCGCAACAGGTTGCCGACCGCTTTTTCGAACTCACCCAGTTTATCGTCAACCAATTGGACGTGACCCAGCTTGGCGCCAAACTCGACGGCCGCGCGGTATACCACCCTTCGTGCAGCCTGATCCGCAAGCTCAATGTGCGTGAAGAACCCATCAAATTGCTTGAACAAGTAGAAGGGCTGAACCTGCTTCCTATTAACCACCAGGAAACCTGCTGCGGCTTCGGGGGCACCTTCTCTGTCAAGATGTCTGAAATCTCCGGCGAGATGGTCAAAGAGAAAGTCAGCCATATCAGTGCCGTCGAACCTGATTACCTGATCGGCGCAGATATCAGCTGCCTGATGAATATCGGTGGCCGTATCAGCCGTGAAGGCAAGCCCATCAAAGTCATGCACATCGTTGATGTGTTGATGAGTCGCTGAGGGAGGAAGCACAATGTCGATGAAAACCAGCAGCACCCATTTTAAGCAGCGTATCGAAGTACAGATGCAAGATACCTTTATGCGTGAATCAGTCGCTAATGCGCAAACCCGGATGTTCACCAACCGTCAGGTTGCTGCCGATAAGCTGGGGAACTGGGAGCAATGGCGTGAGATGGGTATGGACATCCGAAACCATGTTCTCGAACACCTGGATTACTACCTCCACCAACTGAGCGAAAGTGTCAGCCGTAATGGTGGCAAGGTGTTCTTTGCCCAAACCGCCGAAGAGGCCACCGCTTATATCGAATCCATCATCAAGGAAAAGAATGCCAAGAAAGTGGTCAAATCCAAATCCATGGTGACCGAGGAAATCAGCCTCAATGCGATGATTGAACGCAATGGCTGTGATGTGGTCGAAACCGACCTTGGCGAATATATCTTGCAAGTGGATGACTACGACGCCCCGTCACATATCGTGGTGCCGGCACTGCACAAAAACCGCTACCAAATCCGCGATATCTTCCGCGACAAAATTGGTTATCAAGGCAGTGAGGAGCCAGCAGCCCTCACCCGCTATGTACGAGACTATATCCGGCACGACTTCCTCGAAGCTGACATCGGCATAACCGGGTGTAACTTTGCGGTTGCCGAATCGGGGACAGTGACACTGGTAACCAACGAGGGGAATGCCCGCCTCGCCACCAGCTTGCCAAAGACCCATATTGCGGTCATGGGTATGGAGCGGATCGTCCCGACCTTCGAAGAGTTGGATATAGTGATCAGCCTGCTATGCCGCAGTGCGGTCGGACTGCCATTGACCGGTTATGTCACCGCCCTGACTGGTCCGAGGGAAGAGGGGCAACTTGATGGGCCGGAAGAGTTTCATTTAGTCATCGTTGATAATGGTCGCTCTGATATTTTGGGATCGGAGTTCAAAGATATCCTGCGCTGCGTGCGTTGTGCCGCCTGTGTCAACACCTGTCCGGCCTACCGCCATATTGGAGGCCAGTCATACGGTTCAATCTATTCAGGCCCAATAGGCGCGGTATTGTCGCCATTACTCGGTGGCTATGAGGACTTCAAAGAGCTGCCTTACGCCTGCAGCCTATGCAAGGCTTGCCATGATGTCTGCCCAGTCAAAATTCCACTGTCGGACCTATTGCTCAAGCACCGGCAGAAAATGGCAGAACAAGGCATGACCCCGCTCTCTGAGCGGATGAGTGTAGCCGCATTCAATATCATCAATGCCAAGCCAATCCTATGGGATAAGACCGTGAAGGTCGGTGCTACCCTGGCAAGCGGCCTGATAAGAAACGGTAAGTTACCCCTGCAGGTCGGCGCGATCGGTGAATGGACGGAAGCAAGAGATCTTCCCCAGCCAGATGGCCAGTCCTTCCGTAGCTGGTTTAAAAACAGACAATCTACCCCGGAGTCTTGAACATGAGCGATATCATCAACCGCGACCGATTTCTCGATAACATCGCCGCCAAGCTGGGGCGGCCACGGCAAACAACGCCTGTTGAGCGTCCTGCACTACGCTATACCTGCCATCACGACGTGATGGCAGGGAAAAGCCGCGATGAGCTCAAGCAAATCCTGATTGATTACACCCATAAGGCGCTCGGAGCTCATGCGTTAGTCACCACACAGGCCGGGCTAACGGAAACTCTGCGTCAAGTTTGTGCGGGCTACTGTTCGGATGAAACGGCTGCCAGCCCTACGAATAACCGATCAACAGCGCCAAACGAAACGCTGGTCTCGGCCGATCCGCGCCTGCTCGAATTGTTTGACCCCGAGCAGCTAGATACCGAAGAGCATGTTGTCCATGTCTGGAATACCCAACTTGGCTACGGACCGAATATCGAGATTGCAGAGCGGGCCAAGGTCGGTATCGTCTATGCCGAGCAGGCGCTGGCTGAATCCGGCACTATGGTGCTGTATAGCCAACCGGCACAAGGGCGAGCTATCAGCTTGCTGCCTGAGGCTTCTGTGTTTGTGGTACCCAAAAGTGCATTGGTTGCCCGCCTGACCCAAGCCACTGCCGAGTTGCACAAGAAAGCCCAGCAAGGGGAGCGGCTACCGTCCTGCGTTAACTTTATATCAGGACCCAGCTCAACCGCAGATATCGAACTGATCAAAGTGGTCGGCGTTCATGGCCCTGTCTATGCCACCTATGTCATTATTGATGACCTATAACAGACAGTAAAAGTAGGTATTCATGGCGCAGATTGATGATCTGGTGCTTTTTGCCCAAGTTATCGAGCAAGGCTCTTTCAGCAAGGTCGCCGAACTCAACAACATCACCAAATCCGTGGTGAGCAAGCGGATCAGCAAACTTGAGCAAGAGTTAGGGGTACAGTTGATGTACCGGACCACCCGCAGGCTGACATTGACCGAACCGGGTTCAATCTTATATCAGCGGGCCAAGGAGGTTCGCCAGGTTGCGCAATCTGCCTTTGACTCGGTAACAGGGTAC
Source organism: Photobacterium sp. BZF1 (assembly GCF_014349205.1). Taxonomy (NCBI): domain Bacteria; kingdom Pseudomonadati; phylum Pseudomonadota; class Gammaproteobacteria; order Vibrionales; family Vibrionaceae; genus Photobacterium; species Photobacterium sp. BZF1. The sequence continues at coordinate 8,018 of NZ_JACSOF010000156.1, read as the reverse complement.
AGTGAAGCCCTATCGGGACATATCCGTGTTTCCGTACCGACCATCTCCGGCGAGTTATTATTGTCAAAAGCCCTGTCTGACTTTTGCCAAAATCATCCTGGCCTAACCATTGATATGTCGATGGACAACCAGTTTGTCGACTTGGTCGCACAAAACTATGACTTGGTGATAAGGACTGGCTACCTTGAGGATTCCAGCCTGATCGCCCGCCATATTTTCAATTCAAGGTGGGTGATTTGTGCAACGCCAGGCTACCTAGAGCAATTCGGCGTCCCCGAGTCACCAAAGGCACTCAAACACCATAACTGCCTCGGTTATACCCAGCAAAGTACAGGTCCGTTTGACTGGCTTTTCCTGCGTAATACCGACGATACCTACACCATGAAAGTGAATGGTAACTTCTCCAGCGACAATGCGGCAGGGCTACGCAAAGCAGCACTGGCCGGCAACGGTGTCGCCTACCTGCCGACCTGTTTGGTCTATGACGATCTACAACATGGAGATTTGGTCGAGTTGTTGCCGGAACATGCCGGCAAAGTGGTGGGGATCTATGCGGTCTACCCTTATACCAAGCAACCGCCCAAACGTATCCAAGCCCTGATTGAACACATTCGTGAACACTACATGGCAATGAAAGAACGGTTCTAGCTCTTAGTTTTTGACTCTAGGTTTCAGGATCTAGATTCTAGGTTCTATTACGGCACATTTCGGCAGGGAACGACAACTGGACCATCACATGACGCTTAAACAATTCGTCATAGCCCTGCTCATCCAACGCTTTTTGCATACAGTGCAACCACACTTCTTTCTCTGCCACCCCAATAGCAAGATGACGATGGGCACCGGGTAGGTTCATCATCCCGAACTTCTCTTCGTAGCGGGCTGGCCCGCCAAGCCAACCAACAAGGAAGGTGGTCAACTTCTCAATAGACTCGCATAGGTCGTCATCGTGCATCTCGCGCACTTTCTTCGCCTGCGGCAAGGTATCCATGTGGCGGTAGAATGATTCGACCAAAGCCCGAACGCCCTCCTCACCACCAGCGGCTTCAAAGGCAACGCCTGCTACCGTGTAATCCGGCGCGGTTCTCTCTTGTACTGTGTAATCATTGGGTCTGTATGGCTTCATGTTCAACTACAACTGTCTGCTAACACTTTCAGATTTTTCAATTATACGGGAAATCTGCAGACCGGCGCTGTGTTACATCTCAGAAACCAATGCCAAAGTATATTGTGATAATAAAGCGGGAAAAGACAGGAACTGACTTCGCAGTGACTGGAAAAAGGTAAAACTAACCCGCCTTAGGCGGCGGGTTAGAACGGGATAGACCTTTAAGTTTCAATGATCGGGCCACCAAATGCGGTCACCGGCGGTACCTCACCTTTGAATTTCTCGATATCTGCCACTACAGTGTTGGCACTGGTTGCCTGGGCTAATTCAGACGAGCCGACATCCATGGTAAGGGTGTTAGGATCGCCATAGGTATCAATCGCCCCCAACTTCTCGCTAAGCGGACCATACCATGCCCCCTCGTGAATACGTATTACACCCGGTGGGTAATCATCGGAGACCACTGCCCCTGCCAATAACTGGCCACGGTCGTTAAATACCCTGACCAGATCACCGTCATTGATACCACGAGCTTTGGCATCTTCAGGGCTGATATACACCGGCTCACGATCTTGAACCGCATAGGTGGCCCGGTATTCATCCGATTCACACATTTGCGAGTGCAAACGCTTGTCAGGATGGCAGGATTGCAACCAAAGCGGATACTTGTCTGAGCCCGGTCCACCGTGCGAACGCTCGGCTTTTTCAAACCACATCGGGTGACCCTGGCAATGCTCGTAGTTATAACTGGCTATCTTACGACTGTAGATTTCGATAAACCCTGACGGTGTACCGAGCGGGTTGATCTCAGGGTCTTCGCGGAAATCGGCATGACGGACAAAGTTTTTACCTTCACCAAAGTCGACCCAACCAGCCTCACCGACTTCCCAGAACTCGTCGAATTCCGGCATTTCAAAGTTTGCTTTGTTAGCATCACGACACTCATCATAGAGCGAACGCACCCACTCCATTTCATCCATGCCACGGGTATATTCCTTGTTGCGGCCAAAACGGCGGCAGAAGTCGGTAAAGATCTCAAAGTCGGTGCGTGACTGGTAAAGCGGATCCACCAACTTATGCATCGCTAGTACACCGGTACCCGAATAAGCCCCATACAAGTCGATATCGTTTCGCTCAAATTGGGTACAAGCAGGCAGCACAATATCGGAGAAACGGCAGGTCGCTGTCCAGGCAAAATCAATCGTCACCACAGTTTGCAGTTTCTGGAAAGCCGTTTTCATCCGGTTACGGTCTTGGTGGTGGTGCCATGGGTTACAGCCACTGACCACCAGCATCTTGGTATCCGGTAACACCACTTTTGAACCGTTGTAATTAATTTCCTTACCCGGCTCGAGTATGGCATCAATCCAACGGGCAACCGGGATAGTCCGGCTGTAGCCTTTGAAGTCGTTATTATCCCACTTCGGTTTCTTACCCTCATCAACATTGCGCGGGAACCCGCCCGGTCCTGCAGCCCCTGTTGGTGGGATCCCCACCCCACTGTAATGGTGGGAATAAGAGATACCGCCACCTGGCAAGCCAATCTGGCCCAGCATGGTCGCAATAACCGCCCCCATCCAGTATGGCTGCTCACCGTGCTGCTGACGTTGCACCGCCCAGCCAAAGATTATCTGGGTACGGTCTTTTGCCAATAACCGTGCGAACTCACGGATCTCATCGGCCTTCACACCACAGATAGGCTCGGCCCACTCAGGAGTTTTCTCGACGTTGTCTTTGGTTTCACCCAGCACGTAAGGAATGAACTCATCAAAGCCCAAGGCATAGGTCTCGATAAATGCTTTGTCGTAGAGCTCTTCTTTGTACAAGGTATGGGCGATCGCCAACATGAAAGGTACGTCAGTCTGTGGATTGACGTAGAGCTGATCACAACCCAAGTAGTTCTGGCTTTTTGATTTAACCGGATCGACCGAGATCACTTTGATCTCGCCTTTGGCAACCTTATCTTTGAGCTGTTCATAATACATGTAAGAGTCATGGGTCTCACACTGCCAGCCTACCTGGGTATTCTTGACAGGGTCATTGGCCCACAGGATCACGGTTTTACTGTTTTCCAGAATATCAGGCCAAGACGTCCCCTGGGCGTAAACCTCGGTCGAGCCCAGCACATAAGGCATGATAGTTTGACCGGCACCGGTCGAGTAATCCCCCACCTTGGTCATGAAGTTACCATGCATCCCCACTGCCCTTTGCATGTGGTTACCACAGCTATGAAACTGGCCGGTTTGACGCCAGCCAGTCATCCCGGCATGTAATGCCCATGGGCCGTAATCTTTCTGGATCCGCTCCAACTCGTTGTAAAAGATATCCAGTGCTTCGTCCCATGTTACCCGGACAAAGCGGTTGTTACCCCGGGTGTCGCCGCTGTATTTGTGCTTCTTGAGCCAATCCAGCCGGATCATAGGATAACGGACGCGTGAAGGGTTATAGATAATCCCCTTGATCCCATTGATCATATCTGTCGGGTATTTATCCCGCTCCAGCGGTTTTATCTCGACGACCTTACCGTTATAAATTTTGGCACGGAAGGCCCCCCAGTGGGAGCCGGTGGTTTTCCAAATGCCGTCTGCCGAATACGGAGACGACACCTCTTCAGCAGCACGGGCTACCGAGGTGAGTAAACTTGGGCCAATAACGCCAACTGCGCTTGTGGTTACCAGCCCTGACAAAAATTGACGTCGACTCAGAGACATGTTCTTACCTCGCTTCACTTCTTTTAATGGCCGCCATCAGAGAAATCTGACGAGTGTTTCTGTAGGTATTTCAGCACTAAGGCTTCACTATCACGGTCAAGGTTGACGAACGCCAACATACCGTTGAACATACCCGGCCATGTATTCGCATCGAAGTGATTTTCTGCAGGCTGTGTATGACAAGTACTACAGTTGTTGTTATAGGCAGGTCTTGCCTCAGCCCAGATTTCCTCAACATCATCAAGTAAAGACTCTTTCGGCATCCACAGTTTCACTGTCACCCGTTGCCAGCCCAAACCTGTTAATTCATCTTCTTTCTCTTCAAATTTCTCCACCAAGGTGTCACTCAAAGCCGCATCCTTACTCAGCGCTGCGGTAGGGATATTGAGGCCGAAGTCTTCGTTGATCACCCGGCCAAAACCTTTGGTTTTGCGCCAACCGGCAATTTCAACCTGCACCGCATTGTCTTTGACCTGAACCACTTTGACTTCTGAAGCCGGATTGAGCTGGCCACCATCTATAGTCAGGGCTTCATCCTCAAACATTGGGAGATAACGGACACTGAAATAGTTCTCGCCTTCTTTGAAAGAGGTATTACCCGCCTTCTGAACGAGCTGCTGTACCATACCGCCGGAGAGTTCCATGTTGCCAGGCAGTTCATGGGCTATCCCTTTGTGGCAATCCATACAGCTCTGATCCCGTTCTGCGGCTTGCTGCATTTGGGTGCGGGCGAGATCTGACATTTCATCCCACTTCATGCTGTCGTAGTTGTGGCAGTTTTTACACTCCAACGAACCATTGGCAGCAAAACGCTCCCACTCGTGGTTGGCAAGCTCTAGACGTTTTTCCAAAAATTTTTCCCGAGTATTGATCGTTCCGAAAATTGCGCCGTATACCTCTTTACTAGCTTGCATTTTCCGGGCGATCTTATCGGTCCAATTGTGGGGCACATGGCAATCTGGGCAAGTTGCCCTCACACCGGAATGATTCGACCAATGCACGGTCCCTTGAAGCTCTTCGTAAACGTTGTCACGCATCTCGTGGCAACCAATACAGAACTTCTCAGTGTTGGTCATTTCAAGGGCAGTATTGAAGCCCCCCCAGAAAATGATCCCGGCAATGAACCCGCCGAGTGTCAATACGCCCAAACTGATGTGTACTGCCGGGCGCCAAAATGTCGCCCACAGCTTTTTCAAAGCATTCATCATAGTGTTCTACCTATATCCTTTTCAGTTTTACTCTGGCGCTCATATCTCGGCAATCAAATCAGCCATGGCCAGGAGGCCCAAGGAAAAACACTTGCATTGCCCACACGATAAAACCGTAACCACCTACAATAGCGACGGCTAAAATGGGAAATAGAAAAATGGTAATAAACAGAAAAGAGCGCCATTCGTACTTGGCTTTCTCTTTGTCGCTGACGGGTTCAGGGTTGCTCATTGCTTCTTTCCTTTTACCTATCTTGTTATTTGTCTCTCAAGCAAGGCAGTTGCCTAATCCTTAAGAGCTAATTTCTGTAAGTATAGTTAAGGATCGAATCTGGACTCAGAATTGCTAAGGAAATGTCAGCTGGTAGAAGGGATTGGTGAGCGGCGTCTCAAAGAGCACAAAAAAAAGGTGCCACAAGGCACCTTTTTTTATTTTTGTTCTATGTTAATCAGCTAATTACAATGCTGCGCTGTAAATAGTCTGGTTCTGCTGGTATAGCTTCAGACGCTGCTCAAAGTTAGCATAGCGCTGGCCGTTTGACTCTTCTAGCTTACCGATAGCCGTCTGCTGGGCTTCAACTGCACGGCGGAACTCACCACATGCAGCATAGGCAGCAGCAAGGTTGTCGTAGTCACCTGCATCACCTGTGCCGTTGCGGTTTAGCACTTGCTTGGCCAATTTCAGGGCACGCTCGCCATCACGCATACGCTCGTCAGAACAGGTGGCATATAGCCATACTAGGTTACGCTTTGATTCTAATGAGCCACCGTTGGCTGCTTCATTGAACCACTTGATAGCATTGCCGCAGTCAACTGATCCCGTCGCACCTGACGCATAGTACATACCAAGCTCAACCATTGCAGGCACATCGCCTTCGTTAGCCGCTTCGGTATACCAGTGAACGGCTTGCTGGTGATCGCGTGGTAATACCTCACCCTTCTTGAAAAGGTCGCCAATCAAGGTTTTTACTTCCGGCATATCAACAGCCGCTTTTTCCAACCAGTACATGCCTTTTAGCGGATCGGCTTTCAGGCCATTGCTACCCTCAAGGTATGCACGTCCCAAAAACAGCTGCATATTTTTATCACCCTGCTCAGCTTCAAGTTCAACATAGTTAAGCGTTGATAGCAGGTGGTGCTCAGGAGAAGTGGTTACAGAAGCGTTGGCTGTTGTTGCGCCGAAAGCAACAAGGCCGAAAATGGCACCAAATACAACTTTTTTCAGGGTCATCTTAGCTGGCATATCTCGGTCTCTTTCAAAGCGTTTGCGGTTTCTGGGTAGGGAATTTAAAGAAGTAACGGTCAAAAAACAACCACAAAAGACAAGACAGTAGAGACCAATAATAGCGACATTTGGGGTTAATATGATTGCTGACAGCAACTTATCGCCCGCAAAAAAATATAGCTAAAAATCAAAAATGAGAGATAGATCCGATTTACATATACTACAAGATACGGATATTTGCTGAATAAAAGCTTGATAGCAGAAGAATATATCGAGGCAGGTAAATCGCCCCGCACAAACAAAAACAGCCAGGGCAATCTGGCTGTTTTCGGTTTTACCTTTAGCTTTAAACAGTTAGCACTTTATAAGTTACGGTAGGTCTTTTCACCCGCGCTAATGTACTGGCCTTGGTGGTACGAGGTATCACCATCTAGGTCGATATCCAGGTCAATTTCATTTGGCAGATCCAACAGTGCATCACACACCAACACCACATCGTATTCGCCTTCTGGCACATACTGCATCTCATAAGTGTTGTCGTCAGCGACTTGAGCAGTCTTGACTGGCGGATAGTCTGAGCCTAAATCACCGTATTTGGGAGAATCGGCTTCGTAGAGATACACATAGGCATCTTTCGCTGAAGTGCTGCATGCCGATACGTCAATATCACCGAACAAGGTGCCTGCAGTGATGTTGTCAACCACCTTGAAACCTTCACTCTTGAGCTTGTACGCCTGCTCAACCAGTTGGATCATGCTCTTGAGATCAAACGTCATGGTAAAGGTTGTCGGTACATCAATATTGATATCCAGACCATCAAACTTCAGGTCATCAACAATATCCATCTTCATCTTGTCAACTGGATTACCAACATAGGAATAAGGGGTATCCAAGAAGTCGCCGTAGCTCCCCTGCAGAATAGAGAGTGCCATGCCGGTATACTCGCCAACAGGCAACAGTTGCTCGGAGATCAAATTGACCAAGTCCACCCCAGTCACATCATACAAGTCGATGACAATAAACTTTGGATAGCCATCGTTGTCTACCGGGATATCCGAATCTGCTGGGATACATTGTGTCGAATTGACCCCATAAGGGTCTGTCATAGATTTTGTTGTCCATTCAATGATAGTACCTGCAAGATCTGTTACTTGTACTGCATCAATGGCAACACATGCTTGTAGGTCATCTGCCCCCTTAGGTACCTCGTTAGGTGGCATAGAAACATCCACCGATACTGGCACTGAATCATCCTGGTTTGGTGCTGCATCATTGTTCGCTATAGTTGAAGCAGCCCCATCGGAATCACTACACCCGGCCACAATGAGCGTGGCGAGCACTGGTAATATTATTTTTTTCATGTCATCACCCCTACGACAAATAAAAACTGGCCTGTACCAAACCAACATGCTGGCCGCTTAGTGTTTGGCTATGTATTTTTTGTGCCATGCCTGATCAAAACTGAGCAGCTAGCAAAGCCCTGTTTAGTTCTGGCTGACAAGTGGCCGAATCTGACAGTTAAAATTTTAGGCGGATATGGAAAGGCAAAAAATTTATCGTTAGGGTAATTAAGTAATGAGAAAAAGTTCTTATCTTCAAGACGAAAAAAGCCGGTCATAAGACCTAATGCCGATCGTTTAAGGCACTTGAACGATCCTAATATTGCTTAATAATCCCTACCAGCTTTTGTTGGTAGGGATTTTTTATATGTTGGTTAATGAGTTAAACCAAGCGCATGAAACGATTGATAATGGTAGTAACTATGA
>NZ_JACSOF010000155.1:0-16353 GCF_014349205.1 Photobacterium sp. BZF1 | reverse complement strand
CTGTGGTTCTGTGGTTCTGTGGTTCTGTGGTTCTGTGGTTCTGTGGTTCTGTGAGTCTGTGAGTCTGTGAGTCTGTGAGTCTGTGAGTCTGTGAGTCTGTGAGGTCTATGCTGGAGATCAGGATAGGGGTTACTAGCATTAGCGCATAGGGATTGGCATGTTGCTAAGTGTATTGGATTTTCTTTTTACTGTTTCAGGAATAGGGGTGCTGCTTTCAATCATCGGGTTTATCCTGATGATGATCTTTGCCAAGCGCTTAAATCCAAAAATCATACTTGTGATGATGATGAACTTTGTTATTGCGCTGGCCTTGATGATGAGTTTGCCTCAACTAGGACGAGCTGAGCTTCGAAGCCGGCTTGCTGAAGGAATTGACAGTATTTCTTCCGATGCAGCTTTCAATCGGAATTTAATGGCTGAAAGGCTAACTAATATCAAATTTGTTATTGGGTCAAATTCACATCCGAAAGAGCGTTTTGATGTAGAGGTTCATACCAAAGGAGAAGTAATTCCGCTTCAGCTTGCCAAGGATTCAGCAGAACAAAGTACATATTGGGTGTACTACCCAAAGTATCGCTTTTTCACGATGAACGAAGTAGGCAAGGTAAGGCTATAAAGCCCAAGGAACTCTCCCGCTCTTACCTAGGGCCAAGTACCCAGAACCTAGGGCCGCTCTTCTAAGAACTAGGATCTTTACCTCTCTTACCCAGGCCCCAGAACCAAGTCCCCAGCTTCTCCCGCTCTTAAAGCGACAAAAAGAACAACATCAATACAGGAACAAGCAAACTAAGGATAAAGCCGCTGACGATAGCGATAGGCACGCAGCGGATACCGCCGCAGTTCTGGATAACGGGTAAGGTAAAGTCCATTGCTGTCGCACCGGCATACCCAATAGCTGTGCTTGGATAGCGGCTGATCATCATCGGGATGAGGCTAAGGGCGACGAGTTCACGCAGCAATTCATTGAGGAAGGCGACGCCGCCCATGACAGGGCCAAGGCTGTCACCAATCAATATGCCCGCCAATGAATACCAGCCAAACCCTGAAGCCATGGCTAGGCCTTGATTGTAAGGCAGGTCAAGCACCCATGCCGCTATCAGACCGCCTGGTAACGAGGTCGCAATAATGGTCAGCGCGATGATGATGCCTTTTTTATTGAGCAGGATCTGCTTGAGGGTCATACCGCTGTTTCTTAGCTGAATCCCGATAAGAAATAGCAACAAAAGCAAAATGATCTCACTGGCCTGATCAACCCAGCCTAGCTCAATGCCTGTCGCTAGGCCGACAATGAGTCCTCCGGCTACCACAAAGATCAGCTTCATAGATTCCATCACCATGTCGCGCAGTGGCAGTGTCTGGTGACCATGTTCGGTTTCCGTGGGCATTAACCTATCTAGCAAAGGCAAAGCCAGCAGGTTACAACCACTGATGACCAAAAAGAACACTAAGGTGTAGGTGATGATCTGGTTGAGGTTTTGACCAATATTGTCCAGCCCGGCTAAGCTCAGTCCCATTAGGGTCAAGATCACCAAAACCAAGCGGCTGGTTTGGGTATTGATAAAGGCCAAAACAGCAGGCTTTTTGACTGTGATAAGGTAGCCGATAATCAATGGCAGGAAAATATAGAGCATGCCTGAGAACATGTTGGTCCTTTTTAATGTCAGAGGGGCAACAGACGGGGTTATCCATAAACCCGCATAGCGTCAGCTAGTCGATAGCACAGTGATCAAGGTCACTGTTTTCAGCAGCTTACAGTTTGACTGAGAATGGGTCAATATCCATTCCCAGCCAAATTATGCAAGTGCCTTATCATAGAGGCGATAATCAGCTGCCGAAGCCAATACGGCCCTATAGCCCGCTGTTGCTGATCACCATTTTGAGGCGTTGGTTGAATTCTTGGGAAGGGAGATTAGTCAGTTCATACATGACTTCGGCACCGGCAAGGTCAAGCTCGACATGATGATCATCGATAGCGTCATCATTGCTCTTGAACATGAGCAAGTGATGGGCCATACGTGCAACATCGAGATAACCGGTATCTTCTTCAGCAGATGGGTTTCGCAAAGATTGGTTAGTCGCTACCTCGAGATAGTCGATATCGAAGCCCCAGTGCTTGAGGATAACCTTGCTGGCTTCTTGGCAACTGTGTTGGAAGACATACTTGGCAATATCAATATCGAGGTAGTTGCCACTGTCAAGGTAGGATTGATATTCATGGATCAAACTGAATAGGCCAATATCGGCGAACAGTCCGGCTAATAAAGCTTTCTCTGGCTCTAGCTCTTTGGGAAATTCCTCATGATTGGCGAGATCATGGCTGATCAATGCCATTGTTGCAGCCAGCTGCCGTGATCGTACAGCACTCTGTTTGAGGAGCTCGTTACATTCCTTGCTGAAGTGGTACCTCAGCTTAAGCTCTTCAATGGCCTTTGCGGTAATGATATCCCTTACACGAAAAATGCCCAGTCGACTGACAGCTGTGTATATATCATGGCATACCACATTACGCCGATTGAACATCATGGTGTTTGATATTTTGACAATATAGGCTGTGATACCGGGATCGTCGATAAGTAAGTCGGCAACATCTCTAACGGTGGTTTCGTCATCGTTGCAAAGGGCTTGAAGCTTATTGAGAACAGACGGGATAGGGGGGAGGATAAGGCGGTCCTTTTCGACAGCCGATTTAACTAGAGAGCAAAACTCTGACTCCAATCCCTTGATTATCTTGTCGTTTTCAGGTCTTAGCCAAAAAAAAGATACGTGAGTCATTTCTGTATTACGTAAAACATAGACCTGACTATTCTATCGGTACCGGATCGGGATAGATAGAGCGAACATCATAAATTTGTGAGTTACCGTTTGTATGCTTAATTTTCAGACGAATGGAACAGTTTATGTAGAAACCGGGTGGTTAACTTAGCATTATCTTGCGTGATCAAGAGTTTTTTGTAGTGAACTTCAAGAGGAAGTAACTCAATCCAGCGCTGGCAAACCCAGGTAATATCATTCCAGTGTGGGTCTGGGTATAGGGCGCCAATCTCGGGCATGGACTGGAAAAATAGTTTTAGCTTTTCTGCTAGTTCCGTATCGCCATCACGCAGCTTCTCGGTATGCCAGTTAGGGTAGAGGGTTGAATCTCCTTGCATTAAACCGTCATCATCGAGAGAGATCCCGTGTAGCCGAATTTTCTGCGTGCCCTCTACAACAACTGACAACAGGTTTGCTTCAGCCTGATCAAAATTAATTACCTTGCATTCGGTCGCTATCGCCGGGATCTGCTTTAGTTCACTGTCTTCCTCTGATTCATTAATCATGCAAATGGCAAAAGGGGTGTTGGTCGCTAGTGACTCTTTCAGCATTCTTAAATGGCGTTTTTCGACAAGGGTGTAAGAGGCCCTCCCTCCCGGAAGAAGATGAACACTTGATGGGTAAAGAGCGGTTTTATTCATGATATTGCCTAATGGAATACCCGCAGAGTAGAAGCTAGTAATATGAATAAAGATAGTGGTTGCAGGATATTTTGGGGATATCAGTCGCACTTTACACTCGTTAAAATAAGGTCGAAATTGCCACAATGTGCTTATTTTGTGGTTCGTAATATGTCTAAATTCTCACTTTTAAATGTTACTTGTTTCATATGTGGAGATTATATCCTGGCTGTGTCAAAGTCATTTTAATGACGCTGTTCAGGTCAGCGTTTCCACTAAATGACAGACCATTAACGTTTAATGGGAGACTAATTGTGCTAGGGTTCAGGGAAGAGATATTTAATTATTTGCGCGAATTTGGTGCGTTTGAAAAGCGTTCCATGTTCGGAGGTACAGGCATTTTCATTGACAGTGCAATGTACGCTATCATTACCGATAAAGCAGTATTCCTTCGAGGTGGTGGTGATCTCGACCAGCAGTTGACATTGTCAGGCTGTGAAAAGTTCAGGCATATTAAACGTAGCACGACAGCTGTCGTAAATTATTATGATATTACCCACCTCTATCATCAGGATTTGCCGTTGTGTGCAAAACTGGTCAAGGAATCAATCGCGACTTCTACCTCTGAGAAAAGTTACAAGATGTCAGATAGAAGCAAAAGAATCAGAGATTTACCTAACATGAGGCTGACGTTGGAGCGTATGGTGAAAAAAGCCGGTGTGCCAGATGTGAGTAGTTTTGTGTCTTTGGGAGCGGTGGAAGTTTTCCGTAAAGTCCGTAGAAACCAAGGTAAAGATCTGGATGTTAAATTGCTATGGATGTTTGCTGGGGCGATCGATGGTTGCCACTGGACGTTACTGAAAGACGACCAAAAACAACGCTTATTACGTGACGTTGAATAAGTTAGTATCATTATTTTCAGATCTTAAAAAAGCGGCTGGTTACCAGCGGCTTTTTTTATTTTTACCGCATGAAAAGTGGTGGAAGAGGGGGCATCCCATAGGCTTTGGGTATATCATGTGAAAATAAGTTCATGCTGTTCAAAGATATATGCGATTACCACGTTTGACGGGGCCGGTACTCTCGGGGCTCCACTGCTTTCTGATTGCTGCTGATCAAATGAGTTTTACCCGTGCGGCAGAGATCCTTTGCCTTACGCAAAGTGCAGTCAGTCATAAAATAAAGAATCTGGAAGAATCACTAGGGGTAAAACTGTTCATCCGGCAACCGCGCAAGCTAACCCTGACTGATGAAGGCAGGCGCCTGAAGGAGGTGCTAGCGCTTAACTTTGGCGATATAGCCAATGAACTGCGGGATCTACGGACCTTAGAGTTGAGCGGTGACCTCAATGTATCGGTACCGCCTACCTTTGCCCAGCGCTGGTTACTACCTCGGTTGGGGAGTTTTATGGAAAAGTATCCTGCGTTGCGCTTTCATCTTCGGACCAGAAATGAGTTGGTGGACTTCCATACCGAGTCTTTCGATTGTGCTATCTACTTTGGTAATGGCAAATATACGGGCCTTCATGTCGTTAAACTCATGGATGAAAGCATGGTGCCAGTATGCAGCCACGAATATGCAGAGCAGCATGATTTGTATGGGAACCCCGCCAAATTAATGTCCTGTATGTTGTTGCATGATGCTGCCCCTTGGGCTCGGGCGGGTAAGAATGATGAATGGCAATATTGGGCCCAACAAAATGGTGTTGTCCTCCCTGAGGCAGGCTGTACCTTTGACCGTGCGGATCTAGCTTTGCAGGCAGCGGAACGTGGAATAGGAGTTGCGATAGGGCGTGCGTCATTTATTGCTGAACAACTTCAGACTGGGCGCCTGGTCACTCCGTTTATGTTATCGGTGCCATCACCACAGAATTATTTCCTGGTGTGCCGCAAGGAGATGGCCACATCGCCAAGAATAAAGGCATTTATCGACTGGCTTGGCGAAGTACAGTAGCACTTTCACTTTGCTTGTGACCAAAAGAAAACGCCCTGCAGGTGCAGGGCGTTTATCATTAATTAGTCTATCTATCGATATTTAGAACTTGAATCGAGTTGATAGCATAACCTGATCACCGTATAGCTCGTTGAAACGACCCGTCACGCCAACAGAGAACAGCTCCGTTGCGTGGAAGCGACCGTATACGCTGCCGATTACTTCTTCATACTCATCAATGTTCAGGTGACCAATAGTGCCGCCAACTTCTAGCTGTGGACCCAACCACTGGCGAATACCTAGGTTTACTTCAACACCGAACTTACCGCTGGAGCTTTTTAGAGCGCCTTTGTTTTTTGCGCTACGAGCCTTAAGCTCACCAGTAATGTCAGCCCAGTTGTTTACTGGTGCGTGGAAACCTACACCAAGTGCTGCATCCCAGTCGCTGTCGAATTCAGTGTCAACGCTACCGGTAATGTGGGCATTAGGGTGGATTGATGTGCTGAAACCAGCACCGTAAGTCAGCGGGCTGATACCAATACGAGCTTCAGCGTAGTCGTAGCTGAAGTTGCTCATTGTTGGTTGAGCATTCGCCTGAGCGGCCGACACCGATGCCAGGACAAGACCTGAAGCAATTAGAATTTTACGCATGACAAATTTGTCCAATGGGCTAAAAATTAATTGCACTATTTTAATGGACAAAAGCCAGTGTTCATAGCAGTTTTGTGGAATTTTGCTGTCTTGTTTTTAAGGATATTGACGTAAAAGTAGACAAATTTGGTAAAAATTTGTGATCGTTTTGCGTAAGTGGCTTCCTGAGGAGATGAAGGGCAGGCGATGGCCAGCCCTTAAATAGTTGCTGTTCAAACAGATATTTCAGAATTAGATCAATTCATTACCTGAATGTTTCTCGTGTTCAAACAGTGTCATGTTGTTCAATGTGGTGTCGGCAATATTGCCAAGGGCTTCTTCAGTCAGAAAAGCCTGGTGACCGGTGAATAATACGTTGTGACAAGCAGATAGACGGCGGAAAACATCATCTTTGATCACATCATTGGATTTATCCTCAAAGAACAGATCTTTTTCGTTCTCGTACACATCAATGCCCAAAGAGCCAATTTTACTGTTTTTCAGCGCTTCGATAGCATCTTTGGAGTTGAGCAGTTCACCGCGACTGGTGTTGATGATCATTACGCCATCACGCATTTTGTCGAAGGCATCGGCATTGAGCATGTGGTAGTTTTCTTCCGTCATCGGACAGTGCAAGGTAATGACGTCTGCTTGTCGATAGATATCATCCAGTTCGGTGTACTCCACCCCCAGTTCAATTGCCGTAGGGTTTTCGTACGGGTCGTAAGCAAGAATGTTCATGCCAAGCCCTTTGAGGATACGGATGGTTGCTATGCCGATTTTTCCTGTACCAATAACCCCCACTGTTTTGCCATGGAAGTTGAAGCCAGTTAGGCCTTCTAGGGAGAAATTTGCGTCCCGGGTTCGTTGGTAGGCACGGTGGATACGGCGGTTAAGGCTGAGCATCAGGCCAAGGGTATGCTCAGCAATAGCTTCTGGAGAATAGGCGGGTACGCGGACAACCTGAATACCAAGCGATTTAGCTGCTTCAATATCGACTTTGTCGTAGCCGGCACAGCGCATTGCAATCAGTTTTACTTGGTTTTCTGCCAGTGCTTTTAACACTGGGCGGCTTAAATCGTCATTGACGAAAGCACAAACGGCATCATAGCCCTGAACGATTTTGACGGTTTGAAGTGTTAAGCGGAAATCGTAAAAGTCGAGCTGATGGTTGTAGTGTTGATTAATCAGCTCGAATGAGTTCTGGTCATACTTTTTGGTGCTGAAGACTGCAACTTTCATGGATCACCTTTCCGGGTTGACTGTTCCTCGGCAGAAGCCTTGGAGTAGTGTAATTGATCTTATTGTTTTGTGACCAAGATAACACTTTTAGCCCTATCCCGAAAAGGTTTGTATGACAATTAAATTTGTAGGGTTATATATCCGACAGTGATAAGCGGCGGTGGCTGAGTGCCTCCATGATCCTGTTGGTATCAAGGATCTGCATCCAAGCAAGTAACTCCGCTTCTGATTCATTATCGATCACATAAGTTGTCAGTTGATCGATGACGATCTGTTTGAGTTGGTCCCCATTCCATGGTTTGGCGATATAGTAATCCAAACTGGCGTTGTTGACGGCCTGAACGGTTTCCTCGAGGCCAGCCTGGCCGGTCAGCAATACCTTACGCGCATTGCTAGACTCTTCTTGGTGTTTAAGCTCGATAAGGAAATCGATGCCTGTTTCACCTGGCATAATGTGGTCACACAAAATCAGTGCCAGTGGAATATGATCAGCAATGGTATCGGCAAGCACTTCTTTTGCCTCATCCACCGATTCAGCGGCTTCAATCGCAAAATATTCTTCCAGTGCACGCAGATCATTGATGACGCTATCAAGGACTTCACGCTCATCATCAACGCAAAGGATCAGATATTTGTTCATAGGCTCTCCTTAACTGCCTCGACTAAAGGCAAAGTCACTATCATTTTGGTAAATAATCCAGGTTCGGATTCAACCCTGATGCTGCCATTGTGTTGGTGGATGATCTGCTGGCAGACAGATAACCCTATACCCAGCCCGAAGTTGCCTTCTCGCTTGGTGGTGAAATTCAGTTCGAATACTTTCTCTTGCTGCTCTTTCGGTATCCCTTTGCCATTGTCTTCGACGGTGACTTCAATCGCTTGCTGGCCGCTTTGCTCACCATTGATTTGTCGGGTGACTACTTTGATTTCACCTGGCTCCTCGACGGCATCAAGGGCGTTGGAAATCAGGTTAGTCCACACCTGCTGTAAAGCGATGGGCTGGCAGTAAACAGGCGGTAGTGGGCTGTATTCTTTGACCACATGGTGCCGCTTTAATTTGTTCTCGAAGATCACTAAGGTGTCTTCCAACCCTTCATGAATGTCAACAAAATGGATGGATTCGTCATCTTGCCGCGCATAGCTTTTCAAGCTTTTGACCAGATCGGCAATGCGCTGGGCACAGACATTGATTGAGCGCAGGAAGTTGCCCATCTGGTAGTAATTTTCCCATTCAGATAGAACTTGAGGTAATTGGTTTTTCTGCGGCAACAGCCATTGTTCTAGGTGGCGCTCGTCATCTATGCCCATTTGAACGACCTTGCGGGCCAGTTGCTTGTCGCCGAGTGTGCCAGTCAGTTGTTTGGCACGTTGACGGGCCTCTGATGTGGACAGCGGCCTTGATTGCATAGCCTGCTGCATAATGTCATTACCACGGTCTTGGTTTTCATGGCTAAGCGTGGTGTTGGTGATGGTGCCAATGGTCTGTTTGAGTGTATCACTGCCTCGAAGAATGGCAGAAACGGGATTATTGAGTTCGTGTGCGACGCCTGCCACCAGTTGGCCCAACATGGCCATCTTTTCTTTTTCGACCAGTTGATGGTAGGCCTCATCGAGGGATTTCAGGGTTTGCTGCAAGCGCAGCTCGGTTTGAATACTGCCTTTTAGGCGACGGTTGAAGTTACGTAGCAGCAGATTGGTGAACAATGGCAGCAACTCGCTGCGCGAGTTCATGACTTTGTTAAATAGCTCGCGGTCGAGCTTGATGACATCCGTGCCGCAAAGGGTGACTCCGGTCGAGAAGGAGCTCTCGCCTGAAATGAATGACATGCCGCCAACAAGGTGGCCCGGACCTGCCCTTACGACCTCATGACGGCAACCGTGCTCATCTTTTTTGTATAACGCGACCTCACCGCTGGTGATGAACCAGAGGAAATTATTCGGCTCACCTTCCTGGGTCAGGATGTGGTTGGCACTGTAACTACGGCAGGCACGGGTTTCGTCGTTGCTGGCAAAGAACTCGTGTAGCGCATCGATAACTTGGTTGGCTAGGCTAGTGTCGTCTAGGGTATGGCTATGCTGGATAAACCCAGAACGAAAACGTGACATTTGGCGTTCGATGTGGGCATTGAGGATCCGGCGGTGATCAAGCAATTGGCTGTATTTGAGCCAGTCTTCATCAGGGTGCTTCAATACAAAATGGGTCAGCTCTTTGAGCAGGACTTGTTTAAGCTCTTGCGAGTTCCACGGCTTGGTAAGGCAGTAGTGCAGCCGGCCTTCGTTCACCGCTTGCATAATGGCATCGAGCTGGGGCATATCATTGAGCAGGACTGAGCGGGCTTGTTTGCTAGCCGGGTACTTTTCGAGGGAAACTAAAAAGTTAACGCCTTTGTCTTCGCCAAGCTCATTGTCACAGATAACCATTGCGACACGCTGGTTATTGGTCGCAATGTCTTCAAGGATCTCATTGGCTTCCGTAATGCTATAGGCATTATAGATATCAAAAAGATCGGCAAAATCAGCCAAATCCTGATTAAGCTTTTCTACGACCAGAGGATCGTCGTCCAGACAGACAATCGCAAAACTATTCACCATCACACCCTTCACGTCAAAATATTGCTATGTAACTGTTATATTTAGATACTTTGAATTTAAGTGTATAAGAAATCAGCAGTCTGGACTGAGAGCCAACTAGCAATCGCGTGAGAATAATTTTCCCCTTTGCCGAAGGTGTGATTTCGAGCCTGTTTGCGCGATAGGTATCAAAATTTCCTAAGAAATCAATGCAGATTGATAAATTCATTGTTCAGCAAGCTATGATAGACTGAGTTTTTCATCTTCAGATCTGGGACCTAAAAATAATGCTAGGAAAAATCGGTGCCGTTGGTGGTGCTGTGGCAGTGGCGCTGTGTTGGCCGTTCGCCACGGGGCAAATTGGCGAGCGCATTTATCTTGATACATTGGGCCAATATGAAAACCCTTACCTTGCTGTGTCCAACGATTCGTATCAGCGCGGATACCTTAACTCAGAGGCAGTATCCAAAATTGAGCTAAAGGATGAGCTGAAGTTTCTTTTTGAAGATGAAGGCTTACCGACTGTTTGGTTCGTAAAGCATCATGTTAGCCACGGATTTATGGGGGTATCTTCAACCAGTGAACTGCTGGTGGATGATGAGCTGAAGCCGATGGCTAATGCACTTTGGGGTGAAAATGTTGCGCCTGTTACTTTCACAACCAGCACCGCTCTGACCCGTAAGACGGACTTTACCTTCCAGATCAACCCTATTGATGCAACAGAAGTGAACGGCAACAAGATTGCTGTTTCCCCATTTGTTATGCAGGGTACGGTCAACGCGAAAGGAGCCGGTGAGTTTCAGTACCAGTTGCCTGCAGCCAACCTGACTACAACAGCACAAGAAGAGATGGTGCTAACAGGCCTGAAAGGTGGTGGTAAGGGATACCTGGACGGGCAGTTCTGGATTGGTGATCAGTCCCTGACGCTTGAGGCTGTCAGCTTCAAAGATCTCAACTCCGAACAGAGCTTGGATTTATCCGGTGTCGCCGTTGGCATGGAGAACATTCTGACTCAGCCAGAGGCCGCTGAAGGCGAGGATAAACCGGAGCAGCAACTGGCTAACTCTAACCATGTCAAAGTGGGTAAGCTGGTGATGCTTGATGGCAGCGAGTACAGCAACTTTAATTTCCAGATGGCCTTTTCCGATCTTGATTACCCATCGTTGAGCCGACTGGGAGATATGACAGATGATCTCGAAGAACCGCTGACCGAACAGCAAGCAAAGGAAGTTTCAGATGCTTTGGATGCATTGGTAGCTAAAGGGCTGGCTTTCTCGGTAAATGATTTAAGTGTCTTGGCGCCGGAAGGGCAGGTAACTAGCCGTTTGAATATGGCGATAGCCCCAGGGATCAGCAATATCTCTCAGAACATTGGTCAAATTGCCCAGAATTTGGGCGGCGATATTCACCTTAGCCTACCTGTTGATTTGGTCGAAGCGGATCCGCTGCTTAGTGAGCGTGTCGACATGTTAGAGCAGAGCGCGATTGTTGAAAGGAATGAGACCCACTACCTGCTCGATATGCAGATAGAAGGTGACAAGGTGATCCTGTCGAACGGTGATCAACTGCCTTTTGCCATGCTATTTATGCTCTTCATGTAAGCCCTTACTTATCTTTTTACACCAATAAAACCGCTGAAGTTCTCAGCGGTTTTTTTTATCTTCCATTGCTCGCAGCCAGCAAAAAAACTTGGTGGGATGCCATGATAGGCAGCACCTATCAAGAAAATCATCTATTTCAATTTAGTAATTTCAAGGAAATAGACGACACTTAGATCAAAAGGAGGTGCTCCTTGGACGAGGAGGGCCAATCTGAAAAGTTAGCGCTAAGGGCTGTCAGCAGAGTGGTCGATGGTTCTGGCAAGTATGATTAGGGGGATTTATGGAGTCGTTGAAGGTCAAGGATTATATGAATGTTCGTCCGGTGACATTCGAACCTAAGATGTCTCTTTCTAAGGCGCTGGATAAGCTACTTTCCGCCAAACAAATCGGTGGCCCAGTGGTCGATGAGACGCGTAAAGTTGTCGGTTTTTTGTCTGAACAGGATATGATCCACAAATTGCTGAAAGTGGGCTATCACTGCCATGATACACATACTGTTGAAGAGTGCATGCGTGCGGATGTATTGACGGTTTCTCCTGAAGATTCGATTATTGAATTGGCCGATACCATGGCGGGGCAAAAACCTAAAATTTACCCTGTGGTAGAATACGGTCAGCTGGTTGGGGTTATCACCCGCCGTGATGTGTTAACAGCGATCAGTAACCAAATTGGTGACTGCTTCAAGCACCCGGTTTAATTCAAAGACGTTGTCATCGACATAGAAAAGGCGCTGTGGGCGCCTTTCTTGTATTTCATAATACCCTGAGTGTTTGTTAATGCTAGCAAGGAGAGCCAGTGCCGAAGCCGTCCCAATCTTCCGAAGAAAATAACAAAGCACAGCCAATAGCAGACAAAGACGCCAAGTTTGTCACCGGTTCAACGATGAAGCATATCGTCGTGATGTCAGGTACCGGTGCGGTTGGCTTGATGGCGCTGTTCCTGGTTGACTTGCTTGATATGTTCTTCATCAGTTTGCTGGGTGAAATTGAACTAGCGGCTGCAATCGGCTTTGCGGGCACCTTGGTTTTCTTCACTACTTCGGCTTCTATCGGTACTTCTATTGCGACGGGGGCTTTGGTTTCCCGGGCACTGGGTGCCAATAAACGCGAACAGGCGCGAACTGTGACGGTAAATGTCATGATCTTCGCCGTTATTTTCAGTGCGGCGCTGGTTTCCCTTGTACTTGATAATTTGCAGTCACTATTGGCAATGATTGGGGCAAAGGGCAGGGTAGCTGAAGCTGCGACAGATTACCTGACAATATTGATGCCAAGCGCGCCAGTGGTGGCTGTCTCTATGGCAGCAGGCGCTGCGCTTAGGGGGATAGGCGATGCACGCCGTTCGATGTATGCCACTATTATCGGAGGGGCGGTGAATGCGGTGCTCGATCCTTTGTTTATTTTCGGCTTCTCTATGGGGGTTGAGGGTGCGGCAACTGCCTCCGTTTTTGCCCGAGTAGCTGTTATGGTGTTCTCAATCCATGCGGTCATTGTTCATCATAATCTGGTTGCCCAGCCCCAAATCGGTTCTTTTCTGTCTTCATTGCTACCCATCTCTGCCATTGCGTTTCCTGCGATTCTAACCAATACCGCGACCCCAATCGGCAATGCGATTGTGACTAGCCATATTGCCCAGTTTGGTGAGAGTTACGTGGCAGGCTATGCCGTCATAGGTCGAATTATGCCGGTGTGCTTTGCCTTGGTGTTTTCGCTATCTGGGGCAATTGGCCCGATCATTGGCCAGAACTTTGGCGCGGGCCGTTGGGATCGTATTCTGCGCTCATTATCAGATGCGTTGATGTTCGTTACAGCCTACTGTGTGGTGGTATCTGTTCTGCTTTGGTGGGGGCAGGACTGGCTGATTGCGATATTTAGCCTAGAGCAGGATGCTGCGAGCCTTGTCTCGGTGTTCTGTACGATAATTGCGATTACCTTTATCTTTAACGGGGCCATGTTTGTTGCCAATGCAGCCTTCAATAACCTCAATCGTCCGACATGGTCGACAGCACTAAATATGGGGAAAGCGACCCTAGGTACCATTCCATTTGTTTGGCTCGGGGGAAAACTCGGCGGGGCAGAAGGGGTACTGATAGGGCAAGCTGTAGGCACCATTGCCTTTGGTATCTTCAGCGGTATGCTAGTGGTCAATCAGGTCCGAAAAATGGCCATGGAGCAGGAGCAGAAAGCGGAAGAACCAGAGATCCTCGAGCCCAGTGTGCCACTTACGCCATTTTGTTCTTCACGGACTTATATGGGACATGAAGATGTTATCGATGAGACATTAGCAACAGATGCGAAGACTTAAACCTGGCCTTTTCGTAAGTCAATTATCAAAAAGAGTTACATTTCACTGGTTTATTGATCTGCTCCGGTGAAATTTCCTACCTATAGACGCACAATCACCCAATCTGGATTTTTACCGGTAGCCAAAAGCGCTACCGGTGCTGCTATTACTGCGTGTTTTTCATTGATGAAAAGTTGTTATCTGCAGTAATAGACACACAGGATTTTGTGTTTTAAGGGAATAATGTAAACATGCGTCAATATCTAAGGGTCATCATACCCGTTCTCATTCCTCTCATCATTCTGATGCTGCCTGCATCAGCGTTTCCTGTAGAAGGTTTAACGGTTGTTCAGCAACGTGTTATTGCTATCTTCTTGTTAGCTGCCTTGTGCTGGGTGCTGGAGCCGATACCGATTTATGCTACCTCGGTGGTCATTATCGTGTTGGAGCTAATGCTACTCTCTGATAAAGGGCTGTACCTGTTCCGTGGGGCAGAAGGCCAGCCTCATTTCGGTGAGTTACTCAACTACAGCGATATTATGGCTACCTTTGCCAGCCCGATTATCATGCTGTTCCTCGGGGGGTTCTTCCTGGCGATGGCGGCAACCAAGTACCGTTTAGACGTTAACTTGGCGCGGGTATTGCTTAAGCCATTCGGTACACAACCGAAATATGTCATGTTCGGGCTGATGCTGATCACCGCTATCTTCTCGATGTTCATGTCAAACACGGCCACCACGGCCATGATGCTCTCTATCCTTGCGCCCGTGATTGCTCTGTTTGGTGCCAAAGACCCGGGCAAAATTGCTTTTGCATTGTGTATTCCTGTCGCAGCCAACATAGGTGGTATTGGTACCCCAATCGGTACACCGCCCAATGCCATTGCATTGAAGTACCTGACGGGTGATAACTTGATCACCTTTGGTGAGTGGATGTTCTTTGGCGTACCTTTTGTTGCTGTCCTGTTGGTGTTTGCCTGGGTACTGATCAATACGCTGTATCCTGCGAAACAGGAAAAAATCGAACTGACCATCAAGGGTAAATTCTTAATGACGCCAAAGGCGATCACTGTTTATGTGACGTTCGCCCTGACGATTATTCTGTGGTTGATGGGCTCTTCCCACGGTATGAACTCTTATACCGTCGCCCTGATCCCTGTTGCGGTGTTCTCGCTGACCGGCATCATCAACAAGGAAGACTTGAAAAAGATCTCGTGGGATGTGCTTTGGCTGGTATCGGGTGGTATCGCCCTTGGCCTTGCTTTGGATCAGACCGGTCTGGCCAAGCTCATGGTGCATAGTATCCCGTTCGATAGCTTCTCACCTTATGTCGTATTGGGCGGTTCGGCATTGCTATGTTTGGTGATGGCAAACTTCATGTCCCATACCGCGACCGCTAACTTGCTGATGCCAATTATGGCAGCGCTAGGTACATCCATGGTGTCGCTAGTACCGCTAGGTGGTGAGATTACCCTGATCCTCGTCGTAACCTTTGCGGCTTCGCTGGGTATGTCACTGCCAATCAGTACGCCACCGAACGCACTGGCCCATGCTACTGGCCATGTCCAAAGTAACCAGATGGCACGGGTTGGGGTGATCATCGGGGTTGTCGGTGTGGTGCTTAGCTTTGCCATGATCTGGCTGTTACACCTGATTGACCATATCTAAGAGAGTCGCCATGCATCAACCAAAAGCCATGCAGCGGATCATCGATGTTTACTTTCGTGACCCGGCCAGAACCGAAGCGGTGAAGGCGGGGACACAGGTATTGATACAGGATGGTTATAACGACAAGTTGTATTGGGTGAAGAAAGGCGAATTGTCTGGCTACCTCAAGAACGAAGCGGATGTTACGGCCAAAGTTTTCAGGGTCGAGCAGGGTATGTTCTTCGGTGTCCACAGTTTCTTTGCCCAAACCTTGATGGCTTCGACCACGGTGGTGGCCGAGAAAGACAGCGAAATTGCTTGGATTGATCTCAAGACCCAAGCCGTTGAGCCGGAAACTTATGGTTCCTTGGCGGAGCAGTTTATGCCCGTCATGGTCCACGAGTTGGCCCAGCGCCAGATGATGACAGGGCTCCAGGCTATTGAGAAGGAAAAGGCCCTGCAAAAGCTCTATGCGGCTGAGCAGATGACTACCTTGGGGCAGTTAGCTGCGGGCATTGCCCATGAACTGAACAACGCTGTCGGTGTTTTAAGCAGTAAGACCGAGGGGTTGCAGGAAGGGATTTGTCGTTTCTTGGAAGAGAACAAACCTGAAGTCAGTCCGTTCCTCGATTTAGGGATTTGTGATGGTCAGGCGGTAACGTCAGCACAGGCCCGTAAGCGTGCCAAGCAACTGCAGCAAGATCTTGGTTTGGAAAGGGATCAGGCTAGGCAACTTGCCCGTGCAGTGCCTGATGGCGAGGTGCCACAGTATTGGCTGGAAAACCTTGATGAAGCCCTGCAGTACTGGGATATTGGCCGTGATCTGCATGATATGAAGCTCGCTTCCAAACACGCTGCCAGTATTGTCCGTTCGGTGAAACAACTCGGCGGAACAGACAATGCGCGCCAGCCGGATGTTGATGTCAACGATACCATCCATAAATCACTGGCACTGCTGCAAAGCAACCTGAGGCGGGTCAATGTCGTCTTGCGCCCGGCAGTGCCAGTGATTTATGG
>NZ_JACSOF010000154.1:0-16356 GCF_014349205.1 Photobacterium sp. BZF1 | reverse complement strand
TTGTTCAGCCAGTTCACGGGAATAGGTATAAGCTTATTGCATTGCGTGTAGCTGATGATAAGGATAAGAAAATGGCACAACGTTATGCTGCCCTGATGGGGGCGCTGGTGGCTGATGCTGCCAGCATGGGCACCCACTGGATCTATTCTCCGGAGCGTATCCGGACCCTCCAATCTCTTCCGCATTTTCCTTTTATCGAGCCGGATGCCCACCACTATGAAGGGGTAGAAGGTTACTATGCCCATGACAAGCTCACGGCAGGGGAGTTAACCATCTATGGAGAATGGCTAGCCCTCTATATCAGGTTACTGAGCGAGCCTGAGGTCGAGACCCACCGCGTGCAACAAGAAATCCTGGACTACTTCGGGCCCGGCGGCGAGTTTATCGGCTATGTCGATACCCCTACGAAAGCGCTGTTGCTGTCATTGTTCTCTTTACCGCCTGAAGATTGGCCGGAAGACTCCGGTAGCGATGATGATCAAAACCCGGCATTGTGCGCTGTGCCTGCTCTGGTCGCGTTGAAGATGCCCTCAGAGAAGTTAGAAAATGAAATAGATCGTATTGTTGGTGTAACCCATCAAAATGAACAGGCACTGGCTTGTGCCAAGGCCTTTGCCAGTGCCCTCAATGAGGCATTACGCTCACGAAGGATGGAGCCGGTACTCAATGTGCTCAAGGTCAAATGCCCTGAGCCGATCATGGAGAAAATTGAGCAGGCGAGAGGGCTTAGTGGTGATGTGAATGATCTCTCCCACGTACTTTCGATAGCCAATAGTGCCTGTCATTTAGCCGATAGCCTGCCAATGGCGGCTTGGATACTACAAAACAGTTCAAGTTATACCGAGGCGATCCTCAACAACATTGCAGTAGGCGGAGATAGTTGTGGCAGGGGGATTCTAGTTGGAGCGATTGCGGGGGCTTGTTACGGCTTCGGGGACACACAGGGGATTCCGATTTCGTGGGTGACAACATTGCAATGCGGTGAGGCGCTAGCAGAAGATATTGAGCAGTTGCTGCACAATGCAGGCGGTGCATTCTAAGCCGGGGCCCTATACGACAAACAAAAAAGCTACCCGAGAGGGTAGCTTTTTCATAGTCAAAGCAGCAATTAGCAAATAACTTTAATTGCCAGGCCACCTTGTGAAGTTTCACGGTATTTCGCGTTCATGTCTTTACCGGTTTCAAGCATCGTTTCGATAACTTTGTCCAGAGAAACACGAGGCTCAGAAGAGCGGCGAAGTGCCATACGTGAAGCGTTGATCGCTTTAACTGCTGCGATACCGTTACGCTCGATACATGGAACCTGTACCTGACCAGCTACTGGGTCACAAGTTAGGCCTAGGTTGTGTTCCATCGCGATTTCAGCTGCCATACATACTTGCTCAGGGCTACCGCCCATAAGCTCAGCAAGGCCTGCTGCAGCCATAGAACATGCCACACCAACTTCACCCTGACAGCCAACTTCAGCACCAGAGATAGACGCGTTACGCTTGTAAAGGCCACCGATTGCGCCAGAGGCTGCAAAGTAACGGGTGTATTCTTTCGGGCCAACTGGCTGGATGAACTTGTCGTAGTAAGCCAGTACTGCTGGGATGATGCCGCAAGCACCGTTAGTTGGTGCGGTAACCACACGGCCACCGGCTGCGTTTTCTTCGTTAACAGCGAAAGCGTACATGTTAACCCAGTCAACAACAGTCATTGGGTCGTTGCTTAGCTTTTCAGTTGTCATCAGCTGCTGGCGAAGCGCTGCTGCACGGCGTGGAACACGCAGTGGACCAGGCAAGATACCTTCTTCGCTCATACCGCGCTCCATACACTCACGCATGGTGCGCCAGATGTTAGCGAAGTAAGTGCTGATTTCATCTTCGGCGTTCATCGCACGCTCGTTGGCCATTACCATCGAGCTGATTGACAAGCCATTTTCCTTACACTGGTTTACTAGCTCTTCTGCCGTGGTAAACATGTAAGGGACTTTTACTGATGATTCACTTGATTTGCCGAAGTTCTCTTCATCAACGATGAAACCACCACCAATAGAGTAGTAAGTCTTGGTGTAAGCGAGTTCTTCACCAATAAAGGCGTTGATGGTCATGCCATTTTCGTGAAGAGGAAGGTTAGTGGTATGGAAGTTCATACCGCCTTCACGAGGGAAATCAACAGTGTGGCAGTGCATACCAACTGGCAGGCGCTCTGTTTCTTCAACGCGTGCGATAAAGCCTGGGATGCTGTCGATGTCAACATGCTCAGGGCTGTTACCCGCTAGACCCATAATAATTGCGATATCAGTGTGGTGACCTTTACCGGTTAGAGAAAGTGAACCATAAACATCCACGGTAATTTTAGTCACGTCACGAAGCTTGCCCATGGCACGCAGGTCATCGATGAACTCTTTACCTGCTTTCATTGGGCCGACAGTGTGCGAACTGGAAGGACCCACACCGATTTTATAGATATCAAAAACACTGATCATTGCTAATACCTCAGTCAGGGTAACTGTCTAGTTACCGTGAGACTGTATAGTTTTTATCATTCTCGCCCCTTCCTTGGCGAGATAATCAAAACAAAAGAGCAGGGGCAAACGCGTCCTGCTCTTTAGTAGCTCTATTTTACGTAATTTGAGTCAGAAGACTATGCGTTGTAGCACATTTTCTTACAAATACGCTTAGCGCTGGTGAATTATCACTATGTTGGTGATAACCCGCCTTATAGTGCACCGTAGATTACAGAAGTAATCGCTGCAATACCACATAGCGCTGTGAAAATCTGAGCAGGAGCTGAAGTTTTGTACTTAGCCATTGCCGGTACTTTCTGCATTGCAAAGATTGGCATTAGGAACAGGATAGCGGCAATCATTGGCGCGCCCATTGTTTCAATCATGCCCAGGATACTTGGGTTTACTACTGCAACAATCCAAGTTGTTACTACGATGAAGCCTAGAGAGATTTTCTCGATCTTGCTCTTTGGCATATCAGAGCGAGACTTAACAAGACCAACTAGACCTTCGTGAGCACCTAGGAAGTGGCCGAAGTAGCTAGAAGTAATCGCCGCGAATGCAACCATAGGACCCATTAGAGAGATCATTGGAGATTCGTGGATGTTTGCTAGGTAAGACAGTACAGAGATGTTCTGTGCTTGTGCATCAGCTAGCTGCTCTGGAGATAGAGAAAGTACTACAGAGAATACGAAGAACATTACAAAGCCCATCAGCATCATTGCTGCGCCACCAGTGATCATGTCAGTTTTTTGCACTGCATTTTCACCGTATACACGACGCTGTTCTTTAGAGAACTGAGAGATGATTGGGCTGTGGTTGAATGAGAACACGATGATTGGAATCGCTAGCCAGATGATTGAAGGCATTGAACCCCAGTCTGGGCTAACAGACATCATTGACGCGTTCCAGTCAGGAATCAGGTATACAGAGAGAGCTAGTAGAACGAATACTAGCGGGTAAACCATGGCTGAAGTGGCTTTCAGCATTAGTTCTTTACCGAATACAACACCAGCAGTCATCGCCATGATTAGGCCGCCAGATAGGATCCAGCGTGGAAGAGATTCCATGCCTAACTGGTTAACCATGAAAGAGTCAACAGTATTGGTAATACCTACGCCGTAGATAAGAACGATTGGGTAGATGGCGAAAAAGTAAGCAAAAGTGATGATGTTTGCGCCAGCTTTACCGAAGTGTTCTTCAACAGTATCAGTAATATCTGCGTCTGGGTTTTTCGCAGAAAGAACGAAACGAGCAAGGCTCTTGTGAGCAAACCAAGTCATTGGAAGAGCAAGCAGGGCAAGGATAACAAGAGGCCAGAAACCGCCAGCACCTGCTTTGATTGGCAGGAACAATACGCCCGCGCCAACAGCAGTACCGAATAGAGATAGTGCCCATGTTACGTCTTTATACGTCCATCCTGCTTTTGCAGCAGTATTTGCTGCGGTGCTTGTAGATGTTTGCATGATTATATATCCAAAGTTAATTACGGAACGGAAATTAGGAACGGAGCGCATTTTCGTTATTTATTGCAGGAAAACCTTGATCGAGATCTCGTTCTGTAACGGGGCGAAATTGCAATACAATTTAGTGTGACCTTGATCACGTTAGGTGGCGGGGTAAAATTAGGGAAATTATCGTGTCAGATTAGTTTTGCTCATGCCAGAGCTGATCTGATAGTACTTTGAGCATCTGGGCAGTGGCACCCCAGATTGAATACTTGCTGAATGGAACTGAATAAATATTGTGTATTTTTCCATCAAGCGTAACTTTCTGTGTCCTGATATTCATCGGGTTTAATACGTGTTCGATAGGGGCCTCGAACAATTCATCAACTTCGTTTGGGTCCAGTTCTGGCCTGTAATTAGGTGAGATAACTGATAAGTACGGTGTGACGATATAACCACTGATGGTCGGTAAGCTAGGCAGTTGTCCAATAATGCTGTCACGGTTGCATAAAATACCAGTCTCCTCATGGGTCTCACGCAGAGCAGTATCAATCAAATCAACATCTTGTGGTTCATAGCGGCCGCCAGGAAAAGAAACTTGGCCTGGATGGTGCTTTAAGTGGTCAGCTCGGCGGGTGAAAATCATACTGAAAGAGCCGTGACGCGGTACAAGGGGGATGAGTACGGCAGCAGGTTTTAAGCGATAGTCTTCGCTGATGTGTTGGCGAACACGTCGGGTATGGCTTTTATCGTAGCTAGCTTGCGGGGCTAGCATAAAGCGAGTGATGATCTGTTGCTGGCAATTCATAAACCTTCCGTGGTGTTACTGTTACGGCATACTTTTAACTATAGATGTTGAAACAGCAACTTAGCGAATTCATTTTTATCTAAGCCGTTTCATCGCTGCGGCTCCTTGCAGCGTTAGTTTGATAAGATTATCGATAATTGAAGGCCAAGCCAATAAAAATATTGGTTTGGCCTTTGCCTACCTGCAATAAAACATTTGGCTAGTTTTCAAGTACTGGGAGGATCCTGCTCAGTTTATCGAGGGTCTCCTGATACTCGCTGTCTGCCTGACTATCGGCCACAATACCACCGCCTGCCCAGACATGAAGCTTCTGATCGTTAGCAACCAAGGTGCGGATAGTGATACTGGTGTCCATTTGCCCGCAGCGGCTGATGTAGCCGATACTGCCGCAATAGGCACTGCGGCGATTTGGCTCCAGCTCTTCGATAATTTCCATTGCCCTGATCTTCGGGGCACCGGTAATGGAGCCTCCTGGGAAGCAGGCTCGAAGTAGGTCGGCTGGCGTATATTGTTCATCTAATTCGCCAGTGACGGTACTGACAAGGTGGTGAACCGCCGGGAAGCTTTCTACATCAAACAATAGCGGCACCTTTACCGAGCCCGGCTTGGCAACCCGGCCAATATCATTGCGCAGCAGGTCGACGATCATCAAGTTCTCTGAACGATCCTTCTCTGTTGAACGCAGGTCATCAGCTAAGGCTTTGTCACGTTCAGGATCGTTATCCCGTGGACGGGTACCTTTGATGGGTTTGGTTTCGATATAGCCTTCACGGTGCTGGAGGAACCTTTCCGGTGAAACCGACAGAATCGCGCTGTCGCTAGTACGCAGGAAGCCAGAGAATGGCGCCCCGTTACGTTCTTCCAACAAACGGTATGCCTGCCACTCATCACCTTGGTAGCTGGCAGAAAAACGTTGCGTCAAATTGATTTGGTAGCAGTCACCTGATAGCAAATACTGCTGGATTCGATCGAATTTGTTGCAATATTCGTCTTTATCCATGTTGGCTTGCCATGGTGATGTTAACGCAAAAGCAGCAGGGTGTTGCGAACTCGTAGCGGCAGCGCTTTGCTCTGTGACTCTGTGGCTCTGTTGCAGCCACGTTTTACGGCCACTGCCTTCAGGTGACACCAAATAAAGCTGCTTGGTTTGATGGTCGGCAATTAATGCCCAGTCATAAATGCCAACGGCCATGTCTGCGGTCGCAATATCATGCTTGGCTGTGCTGGCGATTTTTTCGACCCTACGGCCAAGGTCATAGCTGAACAACCCGACAGCACCGCCGATAAAAGGCACATCTTTCAAAGGGCTTGTCGAAGGAACCAACTGTTCTTGCAGCGACTGGATCAGAGCGAACGGGTCATCACTGCTCGTCTTTTCATCACCATTTGAAAATTTAATATGCGTTGTTTCACCATATGTCTCTAAAGTGGCTAAAGGATCAGCAACTAAAATGTCGAAGCGATTATCTGGGTGATCCGAAGCCGCCGAGCGTAATATCATAGCCCAAGGCTGGCCCGCAAACGATTCAAACCACGTTAGCGAGGCGTCTTTGTGGTAGTCGAGTTGTTCGATACTCAGTTCTGGATGTGATTTACAAATCATTTTCTTTTTTGTGACAGGTGTACGTTTGCCGCATGGCGCGAATTTATCCGCAAGAGTATCATAAACACAGAATTTAATCCGACGCCCAAGGACGTCCTGAGAGCATTATTTTTAGCTGGTAGCACTGAAATAGGCTTGATGGAGAAATGCCATGAGGATCATGGCCGCGTGGTTGCATTTTTCTACTGAGAATGTGAATCACACCCTACACTGGAAGCATAAAAATCGGGCGCCAGGGAATGATAAAAAATCAACGAGGGCAGATATGACCGTCATCCGTAAACAAGATGTAATTAGTAGTGTGGCCGATGCGCTGCAGTACATTTCTTACTACCATCCGCTCGACTTTGTCCAGGCTTTGGAAAAAGCTTACGACAAAGAGCAGAGCCAGGCTGCAAAAGACGCAATTGCTCAGATCCTGATCAACTCGCGTATGTCAGCTGAAGGTCGCCGCCCAATCTGTCAGGATACCGGCATCGTGACCTGCTTCGTCAAGATTGGCATGAACGTACAGTGGGATAGTGATCTGACTGTACAGGAAATGATTGATGAAGGTGTACGCCAGGCTTATACCAACCCGGACAACCCGCTACGAGCCTCTGTCGTAGCAGACCCTGCCGGTAGCCGTAAAAATACCAAGGACAATGCCCCCGCTGTTGTCCATATTGATATGGTACCTGGCGACAAAGTTGAAATTCAGGTTGCGGCCAAAGGCGGCGGCTCTGAGAACAAGACTAAAATGGTCATGCTTAACCCATCTGATGATGTCGCAGAGTGGGTTGAAAAAACCGTACCTCTGATGGGCGCGGGTTGGTGTCCACCGGGTATGCTGGGTATTGGTATCGGCGGTACTGCTGAGAAAGCGGCGGTATTGGCGAAAGAATCCCTGATGGAATCAATCGATATCCATGAGCTGCAGGAACGCGGTGCACAAAACGCCGAAGAAGAACTGCGCCTAGATATCTACAACCGTGTCAACAAACTGGGTATCGGTGCACAGGGCCTTGGCGGCCTGACAACTGTGCTTGATGTGAAAATCAAAACCGCTCCGACGCACGCAGCTTCCAAGCCTGTTTGCATGATCCCTAACTGTGCGGCAACCCGTCACGTGCACTTTACCCTAGATGGCACAGGCCCAGCTGATCTTCAGCCACCAAAACTGGAAGATTGGCCGGAAGTGACTTGGGAAGTGGGTGACAACGTTCGCCGAGTCAACTTGGATGAAGTGACCAAAGAAGACGTTCAGCAATGGCGCTCTGGTGAAACCGTCCTGCTATCAGGAAAAATCCTGACGGGCCGTGATGCGGCGCACAAGCGTATCCAAGACATGCTGGCGAAAGGCGAAGACTTCCCGGTTGACTTCAAAAACCGCTTTATTTACTACGTCGGCCCTGTTGATGCGGTTGGTGATGAAGTGGTTGGCCCTGCAGGCCCGACGACCTCAACCCGTATGGATAAGTTCACCGACATGATGCTTGAGCAGGCTGGCCTGACTGGCATGATCGGTAAAGCGGAGCGTGGTCCTGCAGCGATTGAGTCAATCAAACAGCACAAAGCTGTATACCTAATGGCGGTTGGCGGTGCAGCATACCTAGTCGCAAAAGCTATCAAACAGGCACGTGTCGTCGCGTTTGAAGACCTAGGTATGGAAGCTATCTACGAGTTTGAAGTCGAAGATATGCCTGTTACGGTTGCGGTAGATGCCGAAGGTGTCAACGCCCACCAGACTGGCCCGGATACTTGGAAAGTGAAAATCGCTGAGCTTGAAGGCTAATAGATAGCCTAACAGGCTTACAAGCGGGAATTTATCAATGTGAAAGGAGCCGTCAGGCTCCTTTTTTATTGCCTGTAGATTGGGTTAGGTATCAGACCGCTTATTGAGTCATATAAAAATAGCTAAATTCACATCAAAAATTCACTCAATCGGAGAGATTGAGATTTCTTCATCTGATTATTGCTGACTTCTCCTGATTTCCTGCTGTGTCCTATCGTTGTACCTTACCTGCTCTGCTAACGTCAGTGCTTTTCTTAATAACCTGTTTTTTGTTGTTTTTCTGAGCTTTGTTTAATTAATGTAGCGACATGTGGACTATAGTATTAACAAGCATTTTGGTGTTATGCGGTATCGCTCCGTGCGATTAGCGCCATAAATAAATACAACAATAATGAAGAATTACAGAGGATCTTATGGGACGCGTGATGTGGGCCCCGGCCTTGTTAGCATTATTGGTACAAGGATGCGGGGATAAAGAGGTTGTCATTCCTGAACCCGACTCCCGACCAGTGAAACTTGAAGCGGTATCGGTTGGCGAAAATGAAAGTTTCCGAACCTTTCCTGCGGTTGTTGAGGCCGGTGATAAAGCGGTACTGGCTTTCAGGGTCTCTGGGCAGTTAGATAAGGTAAACAGTAACCCGGGCGACATTGTCAAACGGGGACAAGTACTTGCTCATTTGAATACAGATGAACTCAGCCTCTTGCTTGAACAGGCAAAAGCCGACTATGAACTGTCCTATGTCCAATACAAGCGTGACAAGGAACTGCTTAAAACCAATGTGGTGTCTGAGCTCGATTTCGACCGCTCTGAAGCTGAACTTAACCAGGCCAAAGCTGATCTCGACAAAGCCCAAGCAAACCTCAGTTATGCCAGTTTAGTTGCCCCCTATGATGGTACGCTTTCGCTGTCACTCGTGGAAAACTATGAATATGTCGCGGCAAAGCAACCTGTGATGCACATTCAAAGTGCAGGGGTTATTAACGTGACTTTTCAGCTGCCTGATCAACTCCTTGCCCGTTTTCAGCACCAAGCCAATGTCGAGCGGGATCCTACCGTGAGCTTCGACACGATTCCCGGACAGACATTCTCTGCTGAGTTTAAGGAAATCGATACCGAAGCAGATGAAAAAACCTCGAGTTACAAAGTGACCCTGTTTATGGAACGCCCAGAGGGCTTCAATTTGTTGCCAGGCATGGCAGGGCACGTCCGGGTTGCTATTCCCCAAACATCAAGTGGTTCAATACCATCCCGTGCGATTTTAACTGAGGGTGATACGACTTTTGTTTGGCGTGTCGATGAGCAGGGGATTGTCAGTAAGGTTCCCGTTCAGCTCGATGAGCGACGCAGAGTCCTTAACGGCTTGAACGACGGCGATTTGATTGCCACCTCAGGTGTCCAAGAGTTACAAGAAGGACAAAAAGTGCGTAAGTGGGTAAAAGAGCGGGGGCTGTAGGATGAAGAAGTTAACGCTAATCCCTTGGATACTGGCTGGAACCATAGTGCTAGTTGGTTGCGATAAAGCGGCTATAGAGCCTCGTACCGTGGTTGCTCCTGTTTCGGTCACTGAGGTAAGAATGGCTGAATCAGCACCTCAGCTGACTTTTCCTGCCGTGGCGGCAGCGGCTGATAAATCAAGCTTGTCTTTCCGGGTGCAGGGGGAAGTCAGTTTTATTGCTGTTCGCCCTGGTGATCAGGTGAAAAAAGGTCAGCTTTTGGCTCGCCTTGACCCGACAGACTATAAACTTGAGGTGGATGATGCGCAGGCCAAATTCAATGTCGCCGACAGCCAATATCGCCGTTCGGCGAAATTGGTCAAACAAGGCTTTTTACCACAGTCGCAATTTGATGAGTTGAAAGCTGAACGCCGAATTGCAAAGGCCCGCTTGGACTACGCCAAGCTCAATTTAACCTTCACGGAATTAAAAGCACCATTCTCTGGGGTAGTTTCCCGGGTTCCGGTTGAACAGTTTGAAAATGTTCAGGTTGGCCAATTAGTGATGAACCTCCACCTTGCCGATCAGGTCGATATCATTATCCAAGCACCCGATATGATTTATTCGCAGAGTACTGCGGTAGAAGTGCAGGAATCCCAGCCGGGTGCGACCATTTTGCTCGAAGATGGCACGGAGTATAAAGCTAACCTCAAGGAGTTCACCACCGAGCCTGATCCTGATTTGGGCTCTTTCCTCGTAACCCTAACCATGCCGATGCCAACAGATCGTTTTATCCTTGATGGGATGGCCGTTGAGGTCAAAGCCGACGCCCAGAAACTCAAGGTTTATCGCCGGGGAGAGCCGGTGATCCCGCTCGAAGCCATTTTCAATGAAGACGGCGATGATTTGGCAATGGACAATAAATTTGTCTGGATCGTCAACGATGACAATACCGTGAGTAAGCGCAAAGTCGTCACTGATAAAGTGGTGCCTGAAGGCGTCAGGCTATTAGAGGGACTGGAAGCGGGGGAACACATTGTTGTCGAAGGGGCAAATAGATTACGTGAAGGCCAGTCGGTCACCATAGTGGATAAGGAGGCGGGCTGATTATGAAGCAGGATATCGCAAGCTATTTTATTCGGAACAAAGTAATAAGCTGGATGCTGACTCTGATTTTCTTG
Organism: Photobacterium sp. BZF1; assembly: GCF_014349205.1. Taxonomy (NCBI): domain Bacteria; kingdom Pseudomonadati; phylum Pseudomonadota; class Gammaproteobacteria; order Vibrionales; family Vibrionaceae; genus Photobacterium; species Photobacterium sp. BZF1. Next base: position 5,617 of record NZ_JACSOF010000154.1, on the reverse strand, counting down.
ATTGGCGGTACCATGGCCTTCTTTGGCCTTGGCCGTTTGGAAGACCCGGCATTTACTATCAAAGATGCGATGGTGGTCACCGCTTATCCCGGTGCAACGCCGCTTCAGGTTGAAGAAGAGGTGACGTACCCGATAGAAAAAGAAATACAGCAATTGATCTATGTTGATGAGGTCAACTCGGTGTCTAGCCGTGGGCTATCCCAAATCACCGTGACCATGAAGAATAACTATGGGCCGGATGATCTTCCGCAGATCTGGGATGAAATGCGCCGCAAGGTGAACGATCTCAAGCCATCCTTACCACCAGGCGTACAGGAACCGTCAGTTATCGATGACTTTGGTGATGTGTTTGGTATTCTGCTGGCGGTGACTGGCCAAGGTTATAGCTATAAGGAGCTTAGCGACTACGTTGATTACCTGCGCCGTGAAATAGAGTTAGTTGAAGGGGTCGGTAAGGTATCGGTTACTGGTACTCAGCAAGAGCAGGTTTTTATTGAAATCTCATTGCAGCGCTTAAGCAACTTAGGCATTTCACCACAAACCATCTACAGCACATTGGAGACCCAGAATCTGGTAACCAGCGCAGGTGCAGTAAGGATAGGCAGCGAATATATCCGGGTCCACCCGACAGGGGAGTTCCAAAATGTCGATGAACTGGGTGACCTGATCATTACAGAGAGCGGTGCTGAAGGACTGATTTACCTAAAAGATGTAGCGGAAATCAAGCGTGACTTTCAGGAAGTGCCAAGTAACCTGATCAGCTATAACGGCCAGCAGGCATTGCATGTCGGGATTTCTGCGATTGAAGGGGTCAACGTTGTCGATGTCGGTAAGCGTGTGGAAACTCGCTTGCGTGAACTTAAAGAGCAGCAACCTGTTGGTATTGATATTGGCGTGGTATACAGCCAACCAACAGAGGTAGATAAATCGGTCAGCGGCTTTATCATCAGTCTTGGCCAAGCCGTTGCGATTGTAATTGTCGTCTTGCTGTTCTTCATGGGGCTTCGATCTGGTTTATTGATCGGCCTGATCCTGCTGCTTACCGTACTGGGCACCTTCGTCTTTATGAGTTGGCTTGCCATAGACTTGCAACGGATCTCACTCGGTGCCTTGGTTATCGCCCTTGGTATGCTGGTGGATAACGCGATAGTGGTGGTCGAAGGGGTGCTGATAGGGATGCAGAAGGGGCGAACCCGGATGCAAGCGGCTTCAGATATTGTGACCCAAACCAAGTGGCCATTGCTCGGGGCGACGGTGATTGCTGTTATGGCATTCGCACCGATTGGCCTGTCTCAGGACTCGACCGGTGAGTATTGTCGTACCCTGTTTACTGTGTTGTTGATCTCACTGATGCTCAGTTGGTTTACTGCGATCTCTCTAACACCGTTCTTCAGTGATTTGTTCTTTAAAAGTGTCAAAACTGGTGATGCCGATCCAGATGCAGACCCGTATGCTGGCAAGATTTTCGTTTGGTACAAAGCATTCCTTGAGTTCTGTATGCGCCGTGCTTGGCTGACAGTGATTGTGCTGGTGGCAATGTTGGGGGCAAGCCTATATGGATTTACCTTGCTTAAGCAATCTTTCTTCCCATCATCGACCACGCCAATGTTCATGGTAGATGTCTGGTTACCTGAAGGAACGGATATCCGGGCAACGGATGCTACATTGGAAGAGCTGGAGGGCATTATTGCGCAAGATGAGCGGGTTGAATACATCAGTACCAGTGCCGGTAAAGGCTCACAGCGTTTCATGTTGACCTATACCCCGGAGAAAAGTTACTCCTCCTATGGTGAGTTGGTGATCCGGGTTAAGAGCTTTGAGGATGTACTACCTGTTATGGGGATGATTGGAGAGACCCTGGACACCAATCACCCGGAGCTTGAGTACAAGCTGAAACAAATTATGCTTGGTCCATCGTCGGGCTCGAAAATTGAAGCCCGTTTAGTCGGCCCAGATCCAACGGTTCTTCGAACGCTTGCTAAGCAGGTCGTGGATATCATGAATGCCGATCCGGGTGCCTTCAATATCCGCCACGACTGGCGTGAACGGAATAAGGTGATTGAGCCGGTCTTCAATGAGAGCCAGGCCCGCCGTTACGGTATTACCAAGAAAGACGTCGATGACTTATTGCAGATGTCATTCTCTGGCTTAACGGTTGGGGTTTATAGAGATGGTACCAACCTGATGCCGATTGTTGCCCGCTTGCCTGATGAAGAGCGCGTCGATATCAGTACTATCGAAGGGATGAAGATTTGGAGTCCGGCAATACAGGGCTATATTCCGTTGCAGCAGGTGATCAACGGCGTCAATGTCATTTGGGAAGATCCGTTGATTGCCAGGAAAGACCGTAAGCGGATGCTGACCGTGATGGCAGACCCAGACCCATTGGGTGATGAAACAGCCGCGACCGTGCAGGCACGGATCCAACCGCTTATCGAAGGGCTGGATTATCCGCCGGGCTATTCGCTGGAGTGGGGGGGTGAGTATGAGTCGTCGGCAGATGCTAAAGCCTCTCTGTTCCAGACCATGCCGATGGGTTATTTGGTGATGTTCCTAATCACTATCTTCCTGTTCAACAAAGTGAAGGAAGCCTTGATAGTTTGGGCCACCGTGCCGTTGGCCGTTATTGGGGTAACCACCGGGCTATTGCTACTCAACACCCCATTTGGCTTTATGGCATTGCTAGGTTTCCTCAGTTTGTCAGGCATGCTGGTGAAAAACGGTATTGTATTGCTCGATCAAATAGAGATCGAAATTGCCAGTGGTAAGGAGAAGTATCAGGCTGTGGTTGATGCGGCGGTGAGTCGTGTGAGGCCCGTTTGTATGGCAGCAATCACCACCGTGCTGGGTATGGTGCCGCTGCTACCCGATGTGTTCTTCAAGCCGATGGCGGTAACCATCATGTTTGGTTTGGGCTTTGCGACGGTACTAACCCTGATTGTAGTGCCTGTACTATATCGCTTGTTCCACAATGTGGCACTGCCAGGCAGTAGTCCTGTGGCATCGCCGGAACCCGTACATAGCTAGTAACTCGCCGAGATAAAGTAAAGGGGCGCCATATGCGCCCCTTTCTTATTGTCTTGAGATACTGTGACAGGTTTTAAGCTGTGACTTTCCAGGTCATCTCTTCACCAGCACGGATTGGCACAACAACATCGTTACCGAAGGCCATAGTCTCTGGTACTGCCCAGTTTTCTTTGGTCAGGGTGATGGTATCTGCGTTGCGTGGCAAACCGTAGAAGTCTGGGCCATTGAAGCTTGCAAAAGCTTCAAGTTTGTCCAGTGCATCCGCTTGTTCGAACACTTCAGCGTATAGCTCGATGGCTGCGTGTGCAGTGTAAGAACCAGCACAACCACAAGCAGATTCTTTGCGGCCTTGCGCGTGAGGGGCAGAGTCAGTGCCTAGGAAGAACTTAGGGCTACCGCTTGTTGCTGCTGCAACCAGTGCTGCCTGATGAGTATTGCGCTTAAGAATAGGCAGGCAGTAGAAGTGAGGGCGGATTCCGCCTACTAGCATGTGGTTACGGTTGAACATCAGGTGGTGGGCCGTGATGGTTGCCGCGACATTTGGGCCTGCGTTGTTAACAAACTCTACCGCATCTTTAGTGGTGATATGCTCAACCACGATTTTCAGGTTTGGCATCTTCTCAACGATAGGGCCAAGCACTGTATCAAGGAACTGTTTCTCACGGTCGAAGATATCGACTTCGTGGGTTGTAACTTCACCGTGAATAAGCAGCAGCATACCGACTTCCTGCATCGCTTCCAACGTCGGGATCAGTTTGTCGATTGAAGTGACACCTGAATCAGAGTTGGTAGTCGCACCGGCTGGGTAAAGCTTGGCAGCATAGATATGGCCAGTCGCTTTTGCTTTGCGGATTTCGTCAGGAGTGGTGTTGTCGGTGAGGTAAAGCGTCATTAGAGGAGAGAAATTGCCTTGAGGCTTTTCGGCAAGGATACGGTCACGGTAAGCAAGGGCTGCTTCAGTATCGGTTACCGGCGGGACCAAGTTTGGCATGATGATGGCTCGACCCATGTAGCGGCTGGTATCGCGAACAGTGTCATTGAGCACTTCGCCATCTCGCAAGTGCAAGTGCCAGTCATCAGGACGTGTAATCGTAATAGTCGTCATTGTTGCTTCCCTCCCAAAAAAAATCGACCGATTCTAAAACCTCAATCGGTGCTTGTAAAGCGGCATGTTCAAACTATTGAATTTATTGATGCAGATTGGAGCAAACGATTGCTTGTTTGGGTGATAAAACGGTGGTTTGCAATATTTCGAACCGCCGATATAACAAAAAGCCAGCTAAGAAAGCTGGCTTTGGGGAAGGGGTGAAATCACTTTCTCGACTATAGCTTGAAGCGGTGCACCAAATCGTTTTGCTGGTGGGCAAGTTGATCGAGCTTGCTGCTGGCTTCGGCGACTTCTTCCATAGAGCGGTAGTTTGAGTCGGCAATGTGGCTGATATCTTCCAGCGAGCGGGCGATGGAACCGGTAGTACTACGCTGCTCTTGTGCCGCTTGTGCGATCTGGGCACTCATCTGGCTAATTTCGAGGATAGTCGCCTGGATTTCTTCCATTGCGCTGTTGGCGTCTGAGGCTTGGCTAATGCTGTTGTCCATTTCGCTGACGCAACTTTGCATCACTTCAACCGCTAGGCCGGAACTCGACTGCAGGCGCTGGATCATCTGTTCTATTTCGGCTGTAGAGTCTGTGGTCCGTTGGGCGAGCACCCTTACCTCATCGGCTACAACGGCAAAGCCACGGCCTTGGTCGCCGGCACGGGCAGCCTCAATGGCGGCATTCAGTGCCAGTAGGTTGGTCTGGTCGGCGATATTCCTGATCACATCCAAGATTGAGCCGATATTGCTGCTCATTTGTTGTAAATCAGACACCGCATGGACAGATTTATCCAACCGGGAAGAGAGTTGGTGGGCAGTGTTGATGTTGCGGCTCATTACCTCGCGGCCTGTGGTTGAGGCCTTTTCAACGTCATGCACGCGCTCCATGGTACTTTGCGCACTGTGTGAGACATCGGTCACTGACTGCTCCATTTCTGTCATGGCGGTAGCAACGGAAGCGGTTTGCTGCCGTTGCTCATGCAGACGGTTCTTCGCTTCTGTTGTCGTTGTCTGGTTCTCTTCGGCAACCGAGGTGAGATCGCTGGAAGCTTGGCTTAGCCTGCTGAGGATTTCCTGCAGGTTATCAGCCAAGGTATTGATGTAGTTACCCAGCTTGCTGAATTCCACAAACTGGTTAACTTGGCTACGTTTTGTCATGTCACCCTTTGCTAAGGCTTCGAGTGTTACCAGGGTGGCTTTCAACGGTTTACGAACACTTTGGGCAATGTACCAACCGATGAACAGGGCGAATAGGGTGGTACCAACGCCGAGGATCGTAGCATTGCGATACCCTTGGCTGTAGGTGCTGTCGGCATTGTTGATTGCGGTTTGCATCTGGGTATTAGCTTGGTCACTGAAGCTACCGAGCAGGTCCATGGCCTGGTCTATTTCGTTGGCCAAGATGGCAATGTTGTCATAGAGGCGGTTGCGTGCTTCGATATATTTGAAGTGGTCATCCAGTACGCCGCCTGATTGGCCAATATCAATGGTGTAC
>NZ_JACSOF010000153.1:0-16482 GCF_014349205.1 Photobacterium sp. BZF1 | reverse complement strand
CCTTCAGTTAGCTCATTGAAACCAGTAATGGTAGGCAGAAGTTGACGAACAACACGGTTCCAGCGACTAATTGGCGCGGCGGTTACATAAACAATATCATAAGGCTGCAACTCAAATTCGGTACCAATTACCAAAGCAGACGCATCTTTAACATTTAACTGATAAATGTTTGCTAACGGTTGGCTTTCATCTGTGGTTGACAGTTCGTTACCGCGAATGACAAATACCCCAGTCGCATCAGCTTCTAGTTCGTTGATTCCACCAACGTGACTCAATGCCTCGGTTAGGCTCATGCCGCTACGATCAATTTTAAGCAATTGTGGGTTATTCACCTCACCCATTACGAAGACTTTCTGTGCATCATTTCGTGGCACATGAACAATATCACCTGGGCGTAATAACCGGTTTTGGGTTAAATCACCGCGTTGCATTAGCGCATAAAGTGAAACATTTTCTTCAATGCCATTTCGGGTCAGCGTTACGTTACGCCAGTCAGCACTCTCAGCTAAGCCACCAGCACGGTTAACTGCATCTAATAATGTTAGTGGCACGTTAGTAATTGGCTGCTGGCCCGGCTTGTTGATCTCACCAGTAATATAGGTTTTTTGGGAGCGGAAAGAAGCGACATTGACATCAACCTGTGGGCTTTCGATGTACTTTGCTAGACGAGTGGCAATTTCATCACGTACTTGGGTAACCGTTTTACCCTCTACCTGTACCGAGCCAATGTAAGGATAAAAAATGGAGCCATCAGCATGTACCCAGTTACCCGCTTCGGCTGAGCTTCGATAAGAGCCAGCAGGAATAGTCAGCTCTGGGTGATCCCAAATGGTAATATTTAAAATATCACCAGGTCCGATGTGGTATTGGTAGCGGGCTATTTCAGCATCCAGTGCTGGATTTGCTTTAGAATATACAGCTGGTGATTTGTGCTGCCTGACCGCACTAGCGGTTAGTGGGTACACATTAACCTGTTCGGAAATATCACTGTCTCTTTCTTGTTGTGAGGCAACGACATTTTTATCATCTATTGTTAGGTGTGAACCGGGCACAGTACAACCCGCCAGCAAAGCCGTCGCCACTGCCGGTATAAAGAGCTTCTTTGTGAAATGCATATTTGTTTTCGAAAAGGTTGAAAGAAGAAAAAAAAGTCAGCTATAAGCTATCAGCTATCAGCGTGGATAAAAATACTAAAATGTGAAACTACCGTTAGTTAGATCAGCTATCAGCTATCAGCTATCAGCTATCAGCTATCAGCTTAAGATGAACGGAAGTTCAGAGTTCTAACAAGAAGAACTTTGCGAATTTATACTTCAGTCGGCTTAGCTGTCAGAGTAGTTTAGACACGCTACCGCCCTTAGGTTATGGTTCCTAATGACCGTCAGTTTTGAGTACGGGGTACACACTATCGCAAATATATTACATCGAAATGTCAAATTTCGACTCATAATGAGGGAACTTAATGCCTTCAATATTGATGAAGATTTTACACATTTTTTTTGTTGATAGGAATATGAATTTCATTGAACACATTCCCTCAGTTACACACTTTGTGGTCAAAGTCATGATTTTTAAGCTATAAAATTAATTAAGAAGTTTTCAAAATCATTTTAAAGACAAGAAGTCACATGTAGCACACCTAAATCCTCCTAAAATTGTTTTGCTCAGCAAAGTCACAAATTTTTTGCAAATCGTGTCTTTTTAACGACTTGATTTGAGATTTCATAAAACTCTTTTATGACAATTGATTAGATGCATTGCGGATTTGTGTTAATCACAATATCATTGCATAGAAGGCGGCAACCGCTTGATTGATATTTTTTTACATACATAATTATTACTTTCGACCAACAAGTAAGGGAATAAGATGAAGAAAACAGCTTTGGCAATGATTGCTGCGCTATCTCTAAGTGGCACGGCGTTTGCAGCAACTGAAACTGGTTCAACAGCAGCATCTACTGGCACCTCAACAGCTAGTGCAACTGCAACAACTAGTGGTGCAGCCGCTGGTGCGGGTACTGGTGCAGCAGCAGCGGTAGGCGGTGTTACTGCTACAACTGTTGCAGTTGGTGCAGCTGTTGTTGTTGGAGCTGTTGCCATTGCCGATTCTGGCGGCAGCAACAGCACAACAACAACAGCAACAGCAACAGCAGCTCGATAATCCACATTGAGTTGATGATGGTTAACCGCGCTTGAATTGCGCGGTTAACTTTGTCAGCTGTCCATAGATTTACCTAACGTCAAGTAGAAAGTTACCCCCAATTCTGACACCTTGTTCAAAGGCCCCCGACTATTCTCAATTAAGCAATTTGGATGCTACCTCCATGTTTCGACAAAGTTCAACTGCATTACTTCTCTCATTAACCCTTATTGGCTGCAGTCAAAAGTTTAACGATGTTAACGATACCGTTAACCTTGCTTTTTTTGGCGATAAAGATGCCACCCTAAGCGCAGAAGAAATCAACCAATTGCCTTACGCTAGCATGTATGCCCGGGTTGATGATGGTCCACAGGCTTTCATGGTATTAGCTTTTGCCGAAGAAAGCGCGACTCTTGGATTAACGGATATCTCCGTTATCTCAACGCCAAATACGACAAATCGGTCAAGTACCCAACTTAAGTGGGTATCTGCCGATAAAGGCATGCTTATCACCGAACATGGTCGGATCGTAAAAACCATTAACTTACCATCCGGTAATCTCGTTGACAGCTATAGCAAGCAAACTGACCCACTTGCATTAGGGCTACACTTGCCTACTACCCCAAAACATTGGCAACATTCTATTGATTGGCAACCTGGGTATCATTGGGGCTATCCAGTAAAAAGTGAATTTGACTTCATTACTAACGAACAACTTGATATCAACGATTCGATAAAGCCAAGCAAGTATTACATCGAGCATGTCTCCATCCCCATTTTGAGTATTCAATATGACAATCACTGGTGGATAGATCCAAACACTGGAGCTGTTATTAAGAGCAAACAAAAACTGGCTCCTAATCTGCCTTACATCGAACTGACTCTGCTTAAACCGTTTGCCTAGGGATAATATTGTGAGCGCTTTGTGTTACCACCCAATTCAACAGTTATTGAACCGGTCAAAATGGGCCCAACGAGCTAGGCCTTATTTCATACTTTTTGCCGTAGCTTTCTTTAGCCCTTTCTCTGGTGCTACTACGAACAGCCAGCAACCGTTGATTGTCACCATATATAGTCCTGATAAAACTCAGGCTTGGTCTTTGAACTATCAAGAGCCTATGCGGTTAAGCCAAGTTATAAGCGACAATATGTCTACGCAGTTAGTCAAGACTAAAACTGTTCAAGGCAAACCGTTTCGTGCTGACAGCATCTTCTGGTTAGGAAGTACACTAACCTCAGCAGCTGAACCAGAGAATAAGCCAACCGTTCTTAAGCTTATCGACCAACTTGTTGATAAAGAGCCAACCAGTTTTGCTGTAAAAGCCAGCCTTCGGGCTAACGAGCGTTGGATAAACGATAACATCTTATACACCAAGCAATTTACCCCACTTGATTTTGATGCTATTCGATTAAACAAAAAATTAAACCCTTTGCTTAGCGGCGAATATCATTTCTATTTAGCTAATCGCCCAGAAGATGTTTTGGTCATGGGTGCTACGCAAAAGCCAACACTCATCCAGTGGCAACCACGCTGGTCGGCAAAACAATATCTCGATAAAACAGCATTAATTGACAATCACCAAAAAGATTATGCGGTTGTCATTCAACCAGATGGCGCTGTTCAACACCACCCTATTGCTTACTGGAATAAGGATCATAGGGACGTTGCTCCTGGTGCGACCATTTTTATCGGCTATAACGATTTACCGAGTGATTACAAATCATTCAATCACGAGATGGTTAACTTGCTAACGAACAAGGTGCTGTAATCATGTCAAACAAAGGAATCAATATTCTTACTCAAGTACCTAATGGCTTCTTAACTAATCGCCTCTTTAAGCTGTCTGCGATTGCATTGGCAATCCTGCCAGCATACTCAGCCAATGCCGATGAATTTAGTTACCCAGTATTAAGGCCGTCACAGTCTGACTTTGGTGGTGTCGGCTTGATGCAAATGCCAACTGCACGTATGAACCCAACCGGTGAGTTCAGTGCCGGGGCCACTTATAATAGTGAGTATCATCATTATAATGCCTCTCTTCAGCTCCTCCCTTGGTTTGAAGCGACAATTCGATACACAATAGTGCAGGATGTAAAAAACCTATCATTCGAAGATGGAACAAAATATTCTGATAAGGGTATAGATTTTAAAGTTCGTTTATGGAATGAAAGCTACTGGTTACCAGAAGTCGCTTTTGGAGTACGTGACTTTGGCGGAACCGGCTTATTCGATGGCGAGTTTATTGCCGCCAATAAACAATTTGGCCCTGTCGATGTCACACTCGGTGTTGCATGGGGTTACATGGGTAACAGCGGCAATGTTACCAACCCATTATGTGATTTAGCCGACCGCTTCTGTGAGCGCGAAATTGGTGGTCAATGGGGAACAGCTAACTTTGATAACTTCTTCAGTGGCCCAATGTCATTATATGGTGGTCTTGAGTATCAAAGCCCGTGGGAACCATTACGATTTAAGCTAGAATATGACGCCAACGATTACGAAGGTGATTTTCCAGTTACCAGCGGTGATATTAAAATGCCGCAGGACAGCAAGTTTAACTATGGTGCACTATACCGGCTTGGTAACTGGGGGGATCTACGCCTAAGTTATGAACGCGGCAACACTTGGACATTTGGCTTTAATCTATATACCAACTTCAATAGCCTAAAATCAGGCTGGCAAGATGAGCCAGCGCCAAATTATGTCCCACGAAGTGAAAACTCATCAAACGCTCCCGATCTAACTAATTCAGAATGGCAGGTTCTTGCTGACGAACTCCATTCGATAGCGGGGTATAAGAACCCTACTATCCATTACGATGAAAACAGTGTCACTGTCAGTGCCGATCAAAGCAAATACCGTGACCGTAACGAAGCCCATGAACGTGCCGCGACCGTGTTGGCTAACCGAGGCCCAGATGTGGCCGAATATCGTTTGATTGAAACCAGCAACCACCAGGCAATCACCGAAACTCGGATTGATGCCAAGAAATTCAGCCAAATTGCCAATGTTGAATATATTGGTGCGAATGTTGAAGACAGCAGTTCGGTTGCAACGCCGAATGAGCCAGAAGGTCAATTGGTGGCAGAGCCAAGTAGACGCTGGGATGTCAACCTTTCACCAACATTACAGCAATCTATCGGCAATCCCGATGATTTTTATCTCTTCAATATAGGTATCAATGCCGGAGCGAACTATTGGTTTACTGACAATATTGAACTCGGTGGCTCTGTCTACTTCAATATCTATGATAACTACGATAAGTTCTTGTATGACGTACCGCCCGATGGCACTGATTTGAAACGCGTCCGTACCTTGGTTCGCCAATATATTAGTGATAACCCTGTCCGTCTTGATAACCTACAGCTTACTTGGATGGATAAATTAGGGGATAACTGGTACAGCCAAGCGTATGGCGGCTATCTGGAAATGATGTTTGGTGGTGTCGGTGGAGAACTACTTTATCGCCCACTCGGCGCAAATTGGGCTGTCGGCATGGATGTTAACTATGTGGTACAGCGTGACCCAGACTCGGCATTTGGCTTCTTTACTGAAGAAAATCAATTTGACCCAATTACTAACCGTCCATACCGGGTACAAACTGGGGCGATGACTGGCCATGTCTCCGGCTACTATCAACCACAGTGGGATTGGTTACCAAATACTTTGTTTAAAGTTAGTGCGGGTCAGTACCTTACTGAAGATCTCGGTGTCACTATTGATTTCTCGAAGCAATTCGATAGTGGTATCACCGCTGGTGCTTTTGCCACCTTTACGGATTTATCTGCAGATGAATACGGTGAAGGCAGCTACACCAAAGGCTTCTATATCTCGATACCGTTTGACGTGATGACAGTGAAACCGAGTACTAACCGTGCAACGATTTCTTGGCTCCCTCTAACCCGTGACGGTGGCCAAATGCTAAACCGTAAATACCAACTGTTTGGGGTGACGGATGCAAGATCGCCATGGTATAGCAAGAAAGCGATGAACTAGGAAAAGCGGTTCTGTGGTTCTGTGGTTCTGTGGTTCTGTGGTTCTGTGGTTCTGTGGTTCTGTGGTTCTGTGGTTCTGAAGGATTGTAAAACCCTAACTTAAATTTCAAGCCTCACTCAACCATGAGTGAGGCTTTTTTTGCGCATCGGTCAAGTAACAAGGCAAAGCAAGGTTTTTCAAATTTCCAGACCAATTTGCTTGTAAGAACAGGATCGGCAACTCAACGCCAATCATCACAATCAGCCAATAAATCATTAATTTTATTATAATAAAATACCCCGCAATCATTGGGGTGGTTTTCTTTTTCTTCGTCTCATTCATGAGTCGATGGGAGTAAATTATTCTAGATGCCCGACATGTACTTTGATGATCATCTATCATAAATAAAGGACAAGGTTGTTAGTTGATTGACGACATAATATTAACGTTAAAAAACTTCTAATGATCATTTTCAAACTTTAGACAATATAGAGAGATAGAGCATGATGAGGGCATATGCTCGGTTCACTGTGAACCATCCGTTTTTTCATTCATTTAATTTGGTCGTCGTACTAGGTATATTTACCCTCAGCTGCTATCAACTTCTGGTTGAGGAAAACTTGGTGTTCGGAGCCGGTTTCCTCGTAGTGATGATTGCATTAGCTCTCTTTGCTGGCGCAGCTGATTATCGCAGTAAATATCTAACTCACGATAAGTTATAACAATCAGCAAGACCTTTGACCTTTTATTTCTCAGCTTTTAACAAAAAAGCAGCCCTATAAGGCTGCCCTTCCAATTACCGCGCAATATTTTGCCAGACTAGCGCTGTTCACCCAGTGATAGCTTTGCCTGCTTTTGCAGTGTGGCCCATAGTTCTGCCACAAATTGCTGATCGGCCGGGGACAATTCACTTCGCGCCTCGGCCAAGCTGTTTTCAATCGCCTCATCCATCTGCGCAATAGACCCTTCCGGCATGCTTTCACATTTAGCCGCAGACAGGGAGATATGACCACGCAAGTAGCCTCCAGCAAACAACTCATCATCGCTAGCCGAGGCCACAGTGTCATCAATCAGCGTCAGTAACGCCTCTTCGTAATGTAGGATCATTTTATATTCCGGTTCTGTGATTCGGTGCGCTTCCCACCGTACCATATGTTATTTAAACGTCGCAGGCGTTAAAGCGGGTATCCCATAGTGGTTACGCAAAGCTTCAGACAACACTTTAGCGCGCTCTGGAATGCCGTGTTCTAGGTATAGGAGCACTTGCTCCCTGACCTTGTTGGTAAAGCCGATTCGATCAGGCTCTATCGAGCCACTTAAATTATCACAGCTGACTTGGAAGCGGAAACCACAACTGGCAGCCAACAGCCATTCCACTGCTTGGGGCTTCACCTCCACCACTTCAAAAGCGGCTTGCTGTTCTGCCGTACGACCATCAGGTTCATACCAGTAACCATAATCTTCCAGTAATCGCCTTTGCGGCCCGGCAATACACCAGTGGGCGATTTCATGCAGCGCCGAAGCAAAGTAGCCCCTTGCAAAGATCACCCTATGGTGCGGATTGTTCTCATCGGCAGGTAGGTAAATCGGCTCTTCCTCCCCTCGCACCAATTCAGTGTTATGGCTTGTAAGGAAGGTTTGATTAAACACAGCGATAATGTCACGGATATCGTGTTCGAGAGTTACCAATGCTGTCACGACTTCACCCTATCGCCCGCACCTTTACCTGTTGCCGTTTGCAAAATATAAGTAAAGTAATTCTTAAGCGAGAAGTGTTGGATCATCTCCGCATCAAGCTTAGACAGCTGTTGTGGAGTCGACATGTCTACTCCCCGAACTTGGGCAAGGCCAGTGATCCCCGGGCGAACGGCAAAGACGCCTTCACGTTCGCGTGCCTCGATGAGTTCGGTTTGGTTAAACAAACAAGGGCGTGGGCCAACGATACTCATCTCGCCTTTGAGGACATTAACAAGTTGGGGCAATTCATCCAATTTGGTTTTACGTAGGATACGGCCAAGGGGCGTTACCGCATTGGCGTCGACCATATGGGTTGCTACCGATTGGGTTGTCGGTGCCATTGTTCTGAACTTATACAGGTTGAACGGCTTTTGGTGTTGCCCTACCCGTTCTTGAACGAAAATAGGCGAACCCGTTTCACGCTGACCGAGGCAATAGACAACAGCCATAACCGGTGACAAGGCTACTAGCCCAGCAGCGGCCAGTGTGCGGTCCAACACCTGTATTTTCAAGTTGTTCATGAATCATCTCTCTGTGCTTTTGTTCAATCCCTCAGCAAGGGAGTCAGGCGGTCACTAAGACATGCGCCCTTTTACAGGGGAAACATCTACTTGTAAAGAGCTACCTAACCGCTCAGCAAACTGCAGTTGTTCTAGCCGTCTCATTGATGAGGTATCTTATCATGCTTTGCCATCAACCGATGGCAAATGGGGATTTCACAACAACAAACATAAGAAGGAGGAAGATGCTTTCAACAGCAAATCTCATTCTCAAGCACCGCCTTTTAAATAAACGATTATTCTTTTAGGTGTAAGTCCTGCGTCATCTTTATTAGCTATATAGCATTATGCTTGGTATGATCGCAGCCGTTATCGACCTTCCGCTCCGGGATTAGTTTTGTATGTTTACTCCCTTAAAATTGTTCCTCCAATCACAGCGTAAACACAAGCGTTATCTTACTGTCGCTTACGATGTCATTGCCCTCTTTGGTTCGCTCTATTGTGCATTGGCTATCCGACTGGGCGAATGGCCTTTAACACTCGGCACCCCCGAAATCATCAGCGCCGTTGTTACAGTCATGCTGTCAATATTCCTGTTTACTAAGTTGGGCTTATACCGGGCGGTATTGCGCTACATGATGATCCCAGCCCTTGGGCATATTTTCGCGGCAATCTCTCTCTCCGCAATTGTGCTGTCACTGTCTGGTTTCTTCCTCCAGTCTTTTGTACCGCGTAGCGTTCCATTGATCTATGCTGCCCTTGCCTACCTGACCCTAGGCGGCCCACGTATAGTATTTCGCACCATTTACTACCACTACAACAAGCGACGTAAGCCCAATGTATTAATCTACGGTGCGGGTTCGACAGGCCGACAACTGGCGTATTCCTTAATTAACGGCCATGAATACCACCCTGTCGTGATTATTGATGACGACTACCAAAAAGTAGGCCAAATCATCTCAGGCCTACGGGTTCACCACAGTAAAGATATGCAAAAGTTGCTATCACTGTACGAACCGGTGAAGCTGTTGCTTGCCATCAACAATATCTCCAAGACTAAACGCCAAGACCTTATCGAACGCTGTGCAGAGTTTCCGATTGCCATTCAATCGGTACCCTCTGTTGAAGATATCGCATCGGGTCAGGCGCGCCTTGATGAAGTGAAAGACCTTACGATTAGCGATCTTCTTGGACGCACCCAAGTCGAACCTAATCATGAGCTGCTCAGCCGAAATATTACCGGTAAATCAGTCATGGTAACCGGCGCCGGCGGGTCTATTGGCTCAGAACTTTGCCGCCAGATAATCCGTCAAAACCCGACGACCTTGGTACTTTTCGAGCTCAATGAGTACAACCTTTATGCCATCGAACGTGAAATGCAGTCGATGAAGTCTTCACTCAAACTCGATGTCAACATCGTTGCGTCCCTCGGTTCCGTGCAACGAAAGAATCGCGTTAAACATTTGATGACAACCCACCAGGTTGAGACTGTTTACCATTCAGCGGCTTACAAGCATGTCCCACTGGTTGAAGACAACGTTATCGAAGGTGTGCGCAACAATATTTTTGGCACTTTGTACGTCGCAGAAGCGGCTATTGAAGCGGGCGTAAAAAACTTTACCCTTATCTCTACCGATAAAGCCGTTCGCCCAACCAATATTATGGGTACCAGCAAAAGGATGGCGGAACTGCTACTTCAGGCACAAGCTGATAAACAGTCTTCCACCACCTTTACCATCGTACGCTTTGGTAATGTTTTGGGCTCTTCAGGCTCTGTTGTCCCGCTGTTCAAACAGCAGATTAAACAAGGCGGGCCAGTAACAGTCACCCACCCGGATATTACCCGCTATTTCATGCTGATCCCTGAGGCTGCCCAACTCGTCATTCAAGCCGGGGCAATGGCGCACAACGGGCAGGTATTCCTGCTGGACATGGGTAAACCAGTAAAAATCCTTGATTTGGCTGAGCGAATGATCAAGTTGATGGGTTACTCAGTGAAGAACGGTCAGAGCAGCGACAAATACGGCGATGAAATTGAAATCCAATTTACCGGCTTACGCCCAGGCGAAAAACTCTACGAAGAGTTGCTGATTGGCGACAATGTCGAGGGCACGTTCCACCCTGCCATCTACTCGGCGAAAGAAGAAAAGCTATCTTGGGAAGAGATGAACCGTTTGCTCGATGAGCTTGATGAGAGTTGCCACCTTTTCCAAATTGAAAAAGTCGTCAAATTATTGGTTGATGCACCAACTGGCTACACGGGTAAGCACCCTTTAGCCATCCTTGACGAACAAAAACAATAACAGAATAGCTAAACTGGCTGCTGAACACTGCGTCATCATAAAACCTAATACCCTATACTGCCTGCAACTTAAGTAGTTCTGTCAGGCAATAGGGTACTAAAACAATGCCGTTTTCGACTTAGCCCCTCTCGCAGAGAATAACAGTGGTGCTTTTTAGCTCCAAAGCCTACCGCTGATTTGCTTGAAGGCTCCTCGCCAGCAACAAGGTTCTATTTCAAATACAAAAAAACACCAAGCTGATTAGGCCTGGTGTTTTTGTTTGATGCTATCTGGCCCTATCAGGCCAGATTACCTATAAAACTAGGCTCAGTTTTCTTCCTGCGCCAGTTTAGATTGTTCAGCTTGCTGGATAAGCTCTTGCTGCTTCTCCATGGCGCTCTGGAATGCAGAGTCCAACAGCAACGCCCTACGCAACCTCTCCTGTTCGTTACTTGGCGTACGGAACAGTGATGTTGTCTTAGGTACAAACTTGAAGGTCGAGTTCAATGCATATTTGGTCCACAGGTTCCAGTCTTCCAAATGCTCCATTGTCTCGTCAAAACCACCCAATTCGGTATACAGGGATTTTTTGAACAAAATAGCCTGAATTGGAATATAGTTATGTCGCAACATGGTTTCGACGTCAAACTCCTGATGGAAAACAGGCAGGGTTTCAAAATGATGCTCTTTGTACGTAGGCACTTCCTTAGAGCGATCAACATCCGTGTGGACATCCCATGCCAACGAGTAAGCCGCCCCTAACTTAGGATCAGCCAACATTTCATCCACCAGCACTTCAACGTGATCCGGGAAGATCAAGTCATCGTCATCAAGGAATAGGCAGTATTCCCCGCTGGCCATTTCTAGTCCTTGGTTACCTGTGTGGGAACGTCCCTTCTTGTCAAAACCGGCGAAGCGTACTGTGTAGTTTTCACCGTAAGCAGCTTTCGCTTCCTCGACAAGCGGTTTCATCGTTTCACCACCGTCTTCAACAATAACATGCTCGATATTTGGGTAAGTCTGGTTAATCACAGAAGCAATACACTCCTTGAGCCAGAACTCACGACCACGGTAAGTACGGGTAACAATAGTCACCTTAGGCAATTCGCGCTGTTGGTTCTCTGGGTTCAGCGTGTAAAAAGCCCCGTCCCTTGTCATTTCGTAGTCAAAGCCACGGAATGGGAAGTAGACCCCTTCACGGCGCTGGGTACCGAGGAAATGGCGACCATCTTTAAATAGTTTATTGACATTACCCAGCAGTAGCTTACGGCTGTCTGGGAAACTACCACCACGTACCATCAAAGCAGCCTGAAGTGCCAGTGCAGACACTTTGTCTACGTTGTTACCGTAACGGAAGCGCAGCAATGCATTGGCAACGGTACTACCGGTAAACTGGATTGGCTTAACCTGATTGACTTCATCATAGGTATAGTGGTGAACATATGCGGCAGGTACATATCGCAGAATGTAACCGGCATTTCGGAAACGGTAAGAGAGTTCTACGTCTTCACCATACATGAAGATACGGTGCTCGTAGCCACCGACCGCATCGTATGCCGAACGCCTGATCAGAATACAGGCATGAGAGCTCCAAGCCGCTTCCAGCGTGACAGGATCGTAATACTTTGGATGCTCGTAAGGCTTCTGGCGAAGCTCCCAACTGGCTACCTCTTCACTGTCATCAACGGCAAAGTTAACCACATTGCTGATAGCTTGAGGAGAGAACTCCAAGTCAATGTTGGTAACAAGGACGAACTCAGTATCGCTTTGAGTGATAGCATAATCATGACCGGCACCGAAACCAAGGTTCGGGCGCTGGTGTACCGATACTGAAGCAAAAGCTTCCTGGTGCTCTGACTTGAAAGCATTCAGTTTTTCTACAGTATCATCCGTTGAACCATTATCTACGAAGTGCAGGTGCATCTTATGGCAAGGGTACTGCTGGGCTAGCAATGACTGGGAAAAAGTCGGCAACCAGCGGCCATTGTTGTAAGTCACAACGGTAACGGCAACTTCTGGTTGGGCATCCCCCAAACGAAATGCAGCAGTCTTAACGTGGGCGTCAGAAAACAGCACGTTGGCACGCTTGTCTGACACGCTTTGGATACTGTGCAAATTCTGCGAAGAATGAGGAGCCGCCTGACATTTATGCTTTAGCGCATGATACTTAAGCTGTAACTTTCTGGCCAAAGGCAATAGCGGCGTTTTTTTAATCGCTCCCTTCAGGCGTGACATATAATGCGGGGAATATTGACCTGGCTTGGTGATCAAGCGACGGATACCACGCATAGGTTTAGTAATCACCCACGACTTCGAAGCAATTAATTGGTTGTAGCTTTCTTGAATTCCGGCCAGAGCACCAGCTTGTTCGGCAAGCTGTTCATTCTCAGCGTTAAGCTTACAGACCTGACATTTTAGTTGGCCTATCTGCTCTTCATGTTGATTAATTTTCTGAACCTGCTCTTCCAATCGCTGATTGGTCGCAAGAATAGAAATATCACGCTCATGCAAGGCTTGGCCACGAAGATACAGTTCATCCGCCTGGGCAACCACCTCTTTATCTAATGCCAATTTATCTTCTAGTAGGGCAAAGTAATCGGCATAGTGTTCAAAAAAGGCTTCTTGCTGCTGTTCAAGGAAAGCAACGTCAATGTCTTCCAGTGGTTTATCCACCAAAGACAGAGTGTAGCGGTAAAGGTTGACCAAAGCAGGGGAAAGCTGTGGGTCTTTTTCAAGCAATGACAGCGGCGACTCAGAATGAACCAAAGAGCGGTCAAGGAAGCCCTCAGCAAACTGCTCAAGCAAAGCCTGGTCAACATCAAGCCCTAGCACCTTGGCAACAGATTCCATGCTGGCCGATGTCTCGGACATGATATCTTCAAAGTGAACCAGTGCACACGGGTTGTTTTGGGCAAATTTCAGGGCAGATACCGTGTATTTAACCCACAACGACAAACCGTAGTAGCGATCCATCTGGTTGCGTGATGTCAGCGACTTGGCAACATCCAGAGGGTTTCGCATACAAACCAGATACTTGGCCTCAACACCTGCTGTTTCGAATACATGCGTCCAGAATGATTCCAGTACTGATGTACGAGGGTCTTTGACACCCCAAACTTCGCGCTGTACAACACGTTCTTCCACCAAAGCAACAGCTTCGGCAAACAGAGCTTTATATTCTACACTCTCAACCAGCGGGGCTAAGCCCAAGCGGTTGTCATCCCACGATGACTCCTGGAGTGCCAGTAGGGATTCATTAATTTCAAGGACCTTGATATCTTCCCAGAAGCCTTTTTGGTTATCTTCTTTTGCACCCAGCACCTCCTCACTGAGGGAGATGCCCAAGGCCTCCAAGCCCTTTGTTATCGCACTGGTACCGCTTCGGTGCATACCAATTACCACAACAACTTGTTTTTGCGACATTTACTGCTCCACACACATTTTCGAGCAAAGCAGTGATGATATAAACTGACCTCATATCATCACTGTTTTAATAATCAAAAGCGACTGGCCAGATTAGGACAGTCGCTCTGAAGTTAGTTCAAGATCTACAGGTATTCTGCATCTTTGAACAAGGTTCCTTCAGCATCTTTGGCTGATAGGGATGGCTCGCCGTCCAGCGGCCATTCAATGCCCAACGCAGGATCATTCCAAGCAATAGAGTGTTCTGCTTTAGGGTTGTAGTAGTCAGTACACTTATAGACAAACTCTGCACTTTCAGACGTCACATAGAAACCATGGGCGAAGCCTTCCGGTACCCAAAGTTGACGCTTGTTCTCAGCAGACAGCAATACACCTACCCATTGACCAAATGTCGGCGAATCTTTGCGGATATCAACCGCTACATCGTACACTTCACCAGAGACGACACGGACCAGTTTGCCTTGGGTGTTTTCTGTCTGGTAGTGCAAACCACGCAGAATGCCCTTGTTTGACTTTGAATGGTTGTCTTGGACAAACTGACGCTCAGCTACTAGCTGGCTGAATTTTTCCTGCTGCCACGTTTCCATAAAGAACCCGCGCTCGTCACCAAACACCGCCGGCTCGATGATTTTGACATCTGGGATCTTGGTATCAATCACTTTCATTGTTATATCTCTATTTAATGCTTATCCGTATGGGCGGATATCAGCCAATGCAGCCTGCCAATCACAAGCCGCAATGCCAAAATTGGTTTCAATTTTATCCATCGACAGACGGGAGTTCGCCGGGCGTTTAGCCGGTGTCGGGTAGTCCGCTGTTGTAATACTGCTAAGCGCAGGGATGGTATCAATCACACCTTGGGCTTTTGCCTGCTCGAAAATATGAGAAGCAAACTCGAACCAACTTACACTTGGTAGGCCAGAATAGTGGTAAACACCCCATGCGACACTCTCACCACGCATGAAGCGCTCAGCGATAACAATCAGTGCTGCAGCAATGTCACCTGCATAGGTTGGGCCACCGAACTGATCACCGACAATACCAAGCTGGTCACGATCACGACCTAGGCGGATCATGGTTTTGACGAAGTTGTTACCTGTCTCACCGAACACCCATGCAGTACGCAAGATGATGTGTTGCGGACACGCTTCACAGACCGCCAACTCACCCGCCAGCTTGCTCTCACCGTAAACACCTTGTGGGTTTGTCAGATCACCTTCGCTGTATGCCCCTTCTTCATCACCGGAAAACACGTAATCGGTGGAGATATGGAGCATTGCCGCACCGGCTTTTTCTGCCGCTCGAGCAAGGAAGCGAGGACCATCACGGTTAATTTGGTAGGACAACTCCACTTCTTCTTCAGCACGGTCTACCGCTGTATGTGCAGCAGCATTGATCACCACATCTGGGTTAAACGCGGCAACGGCCTCGGTTACTGCGGCTTCATCGGTAATATCTAACTGGTCACGGTCAACCGCCAGTACCTCAGCTTTACCTTCAAGCTGAGCGACCAAGCTGCTACCTACCTGGCCATTACAACCAGTTACCAAAACTTTCATCATTGTTTGCTCCCAGCGGATTAGCGCTTGCTGTTTTTCTCTTTGACCAGAGAAGTCAGGTAACGGCCGTATTCATTCTTCATCATTGGCTTAGCAATATCTAACAACTGGGTGTCGTCCAGCCAGCCATTGCGCCATGCAACTTCTTCCAGGCAAGCCACTTTTAGGCCTTGGACGTTCTCGATCGTCTGGACGAACGAAGAGGCTTCATGCAGGCTTTCGTGGGTACCGGTATCCAACCAAGCAAAACCACGGCCAAGTAGTTCGACATTCAATGAGCCGTCTTCTAGGTACATTTGGTTGAGCGTGGTAATTTCTAGCTCGCCACGTTCCGATGGCTTCACTTGCTTGGCCATCTCAACCACACGGTTATCGTAAAAATACAGGCCGGTCACGGCGTAGTTTGATTTTGGCTGTTCTGGCTTCTCTTCAATAGAAACCGCTTTCATGTTTTCGTCAAACTCAACCACACCAAAACGTTCTGGATCTTTGACTTGGTAGCCAAAGACCGTTGCCCCGCTTTCACGCTCTGCGGCGTTACGCAGGGTTTTCGAGAACGACTGGCCATAGAAGATGTTATCCCCCAGAATCAGGCAGCAGCTGTCATCACCAATGAAGTCTTCACCGATAATAAACGCCTGTGCTAAGCCGTCTGGGCTCGGCTGGATAGCGTATTCCAGATTGATACCGTAATCACTACCATCGCCCAGCAGGCGGCGGAATGACTCATTGTCTTCAGGGGTAGTGATCACCAAGACATCTCGGATACCCGCTAGCATTAATGTCGATAGCGGGTAATAAATCATCGGCTTGTCATAAACAGGCAATAACTGCTTGGAGACCCCACGGGTAATCGGATATAGGC
>NZ_JACSOF010000152.1:0-16486 GCF_014349205.1 Photobacterium sp. BZF1 | reverse complement strand
CTTAAACCTCAGGGGTTAGGTCATAAGAGATAAGTCTTAAAACGGAGAAGAAAGTCATGATCCAAGGTATTCAAATCACTAAATCAGCTAACGATGACCTACTAAACTCAATCTGGCTGCTAGATACTGAAACTAACGAAGCTCGCTGTGTTGCTGCTTCTGCAGGTTTCGAAGCTGACCAGGTGATCCCTGCTGCTGACCTAGGTGAGTACGAGTCTCGTGAAGTTGCTATCGAAGCACCAGCTAAGATCGAAGGTGGCCAGCACCTAAACGTTAACGTTCTTAAGCGTGAAACTCTGGAAGATGCAGCTAACCACCCAGAAAAATACCCACAGCTAACTATCCGTGTATCTGGCTACGCAGTACGCTTCAACTCTCTGACTACAGAGCAGCAGCGTGACGTTATCGCACGTACTTTCACTAACAGCCTGTAATCACAGTTCCTGTTAGCAAAAACGGCGCCCAAGGGTGCCGTTTTTTTATACCTCGTCGGCAGCATCTCAGTTACCCCCTTCGCATACTGTTTATATTATCATCTAAAATGTGACAACAATTTAGGTATTAATGTTAAATAAACTGTACATTCATAGCGTTGCCTACCACCCAATGTTTGTATCACGGGCAATGCCACAAATATGGAGCTTTTATATAACAATATTTTCGGAGCCAGTTCATGAAGTTAATCCTCAAGCTTATCGCGGGTATTTTGATCGGTATCCTCCTCGGTTTCTTCGCCCCTGACGCTATCATCCGCGTCCTGCTGACTATCAAATTGCTAGGTGGCCAGCTAATCGGTTTCACGATTCCCCTTATCATCCTGTTCTATATCACCAGCGGCATTGCCAGCCTGCCAAAAAACTCCGGCTCACTGTTGGGTAAAACCGTGGCCCTCTCTTACGGTTCGACCATCATTGCCGGTAGTTTGGCCTTTATTGTGGCGAGCACCGTGATCAGCGGTATGGCTGAGCCAGTCACGGCGGCAGCGGATAGCGCCAACAAACTGACCAGCTTTATTACCATTGAAGTGCCGCCACTATTCGGTGTCATGACAGCCCTTGCCACCGCTTTTCTATTTGGACTAGGGATCAGTATTACTGACAGCAAACCACTAAAAACTATTGCCGAAGACGGCCGCAGGATCATCGACCTATTACTTTCCAACATTATTATCCCGCTCCTGCCGTTCTACATCGCCGGTGTCTTTGCCGAAATGGCTGCAGAAGGTACCGTCTTCTCGACCCTGAAAACCTTCGGCATCGTGCTGGCACTGGCTATCTTCATGCATTGGGTTTGGATCACCATCCAATACACGGTAACAGGCTTGGCGCTGGGCTATTCCCCGCTGAAGCTGATCAAGAACATGATGCCGGCGTATTTTACCGCTGTCGGAACCATGTCCTCGGCGGCCACCATTCCGGTAACCCTTCGCCAGACCAAAGAGAATGGTGTCAACGAGTCCATCGCTAACTTCACCATCCCGTTGTGCGCCACTATCCATTTGTCGGGCTCGACTATCACCTTGGTCACCTGCTCAACGGCAGTCATGGCTTTGAGCCAACATATTGCGATCCCATCTTTGTTTGAAATGCTGCCGTTTATCATGATGCTCGGGGTGACAATGATTGCCGCACCGGGGGCACCGGGCGGTGCCGTGATGGCGGCACTTGGCCTGATGGCATCGATGCTGGGGTTCGGCGAGGCAGAGCTGGCCCTGATGATTGCCCTGTATATGGCGCAGGACAGCTTCGGTACGGCCTGTAATATTACCGGGGATGGGGCTATCTCCTTGTGGGTCAACAAGTTTGCCAAACAGCCTCAACCACAGGCCATCGAGCAAACCGACTCCTAACGAGCTAATCAGAGCGAAGAAGGCAGGCTTTGGGCCTGCCTTTTTTATGAAACCGGTATCACAGGGGCATTTTTTGTGCTGCAAGTATTTTACTGCGCCTTAATATATGTCAAAAAAAGCATCGGTATGCTGTTATTACACCCAAGCAAATCACTATTTCACTCGATGTAACACATAAAACACCTCTTTTTTGGCATCCTTTGCCAAGTAATGGTAAAAACATCGCCGCTTTGTTACGGACTACTATCCATTTTCCTCAATAGGACTATTGGCGATGAAACTGATTTTAAAACTCATTGCTGGCATTCTGGCCGGTATTCTCTTCGGCCTGTTTGCCCCTGATGTGCTGGTTCAAATCCTGATCACCATGAAGGCTTTGATCAGCCAGCTGATTGGCTTCACCATTCCCCTGCTTATCCTCTTCTTTGTCACCAGCGGGATCGCAAACCTACCGAAAAATTCCGGCAAGCTGCTGGGTAAAACTGTCGGCCTGAGTTACCTATCGACCATGGGGGCCGGTGCCATGGCTTACTTGGTCGCAGGGCAGGTACTGCCATCAATGCTGCACAGCACCGCAGAAGTCAGTGAGGCAGCCCGCACCCTGGCTCCTCTGATTGATCTGAAGATCCCACCTATCATGGGGGTAATGACAGCCCTCGCCGTCGCCTTTATCTTTGGCCTGGGTATCACGGCAACCAACAGCGAGCACCTACGCAAACTGAGTGACGAAGGCCGTGACATCATCGAGTTGTTCCTAGCCAAGGTGATGGTGCCATCGCTGCCGTTCTACATTGCCGGTGTGTTCGCCGACATGACCGTCAAGGGTACGGTGTTCTCGACCCTGAAAACTTTTACCCTAGTACTGGTATTGATTGTCGCCCTGCATTGGCTATGGCTGACCTTCCAATTCATTAGCACCGGTGCATTGCTTGGCCGCTCTCCGCTCAAGTTGCTAAAGACTATGCTGCCAGCCTATGTTACCGCGCTAGGCACCATGTCATCGGCTGCTAGCCTACCTGTCACCCTGCGCCAGACCGAGCAAAACGGGGTGAAAAAGCCGATTGCCAACTTCGTCGTGCCGCTTTGTGCCAACATCCACATGTCTGGCTCGGCGATCAGTATCACCTCGGTGTGCGTTGCAGTTATCCTAGTTACCGGCAATGCGACTGTCCCGAGTTTTATTGAAGCACTACCGTTTATCGGCATGCTGGGTATAACGATGGTCGCCGCACCGGGTGCGCCGGGTGGTGCTGTTATGGCAGCAGTTGGCCTGCTGGGCTCTATGATGGGCTTTACCGAAGCAATGATCGGCCTGCAGATCGCCCTTCACCTAGCACAAGACGGTTTCGGCACCGCCTGTAACATCACCGGTGACGGTGCGCTGGCACTATGGGTAGACAAATTTGCCGATGAGGCGGTACCCGGTGAAGTGATGGAAGCTGAAGCCGCAACCACCAGCAGTGAACAAACGGCCTAAGCCAAAACAAGTCTCACTCGATTCCAAATAAAAAGGGAGCCAATCGGCTCCCTTACTTATTTCATGTCATTAAAAGCTTACTGCACGCTGCGCAGAACCGCTTTTAACTGCTCGAAATCATTGTCACGCTCAAGGGACAACAACTCCATCGCATTGTGCTTGGCTAGCGGTCCAGGCAGGTCAATGTCTTTGCCTAAGATCTCATCCACCACTTCTTTGAATTTAGCTGGGTGGGCGGTACACAAGAACAAGCCTGTTTCGCCTTCAGCCAACTGTTCATTCAAGATACGGTAGGCAATCGCGCCATGCGGTTCACACAAGTAGCCTTCTTGCTCCATCTCACGCAAGGTCTCAGCGGTCTGCTCATCATTAACTGCACCATAACCCAACTGGTCAAGGCCCCAGCCTTTGAGTCGGCACAACTCTTCAATACGTGGCCAGTTGTTTGGCTGGCTGACATCCATAGCATTGGAGATAGTCGGCACCGTTGGCTCTGGTGTCCAATTACCGGTTTGCAGGTAACGTGGCACGGTGTCATTGACATTGGTAGCGGCAATGAAGCGCTTCACCGGTAGGCCAATGGCTTTGGCCAGCAAACCCGCAGTCAGGTTACCGAAGTTACCGCTTGGTACTGCAATAACCAGCTCCTCGCGCTTCTCTTTAGGAAGCTGGGCAACCGCTTCGAAGTAGTAACAAATCTGGGCCAACAAACGGCTGATATTGATCGAGTTCGCCGAGTTGAGGCCCACTTCCTGACGAAGCTCACCATCATCAAAGGCTTGCTTAACCAGCGACTGGCAATCATCAAAGGTGCCGTTAACCGCAACCGTCGAAATATTGCCGCCAAGGGTACAGAACAATTTTTCCTGCAGCGGGCTGATCTTACCCTTCGGATAAAGGATCACCACTTTGATGTTATCCATGCCGTAGAACGCATGGGCCACGGCCGCACCGGTGTCACCCGAGGTGGCCGTCAGGATCGTGATTTTACCGTCACTCTCAGACACCGCAGCCAATGACTGGGCCATGAAACGGCCACCGAAGTCCTTGAAAGCCAGCGTCGGGCCATGGAAAAGCTCAAGGGCGTAGACCCCTTCTTTCACCGGCTTGATCGGCGCAGTGAACTGGAAGGCATTACCCACCATCTGGGAAACAGTTTCTGCCGCGAGTTCCTCACCGATAAATGCCGACAGAATCGCGGTGCTGCGACTGACAAAGTCTTGCTCTAATAGCGCATCGACATTATCGAAAGCCGGTAGGTCAGCAGGGAAAAACAAGCCCTGGTTGCTCCCCAACCCCTGGCGTACCGCCTGGCCGAACGAAACCTGCTCTTGGTGATCTTTTAGGTTATATAGCTTCATGGTTACAGCTCACTTCCTGTTACTCTTGAGCCCTGCCCGTCCAAACGACAGACATGGACGAATCCTTCTTCATTCTGAACATAATGATCTTGCAACCATCGTGCAATACGTTTTGCGACTTCAAGGTCGTCACACACGGTAAACATCGTCGGTCCCGAACCGGAGATCCCGCTAGCAAGAGCCCCTGCTTCCAGCGCATACTGCCGCGCTTTTGCAAAACCAGGCAGCAAACGCTCGCGATAGGGTTCAGCTACCACATCTTTGATCATTTTTGCTGCCAGCTCTGGTTGGCCTGAATGACAAGCATGGATAAAGCCCCCCAGGTAACGGCCATGGGCAATGACATCCTGACGGCGGTATTGGGACGGCAAGATAGCACGGGCTTCTGCAGTCGGGACTTTAATACCCGGATAGGCCATTACCCAATACCAGTTATCGAAACATGGCACCTGCTGGCTGATGATCCCCAGCTCCTCGACCATAAATTGCAACCCCCCCAGATAACACGGGGCGACATTGTCGTAGTGCAAACTACCGGAAATCTCGGCTTCCATCTCCCCCATCAGGGCCAGCAATTCAGTTTCGTCGAGCGGTTGCTCATGAAAGCGGTTTAGCGCATCGAGCGCCGCAACAATCGAACAGGCACTTGAACCCAAGCCCGAACCGATCGGCATGTTTTTTTCCAGTGTCAGGGCGACAGGCTTTAAAGCCCCCCCTTTTTTATCAAGCTCACGGGCAAATACTTGCCAGCAGCGGTAGACAATATTCTCTTCCGCCTGCTGGGGCAGTTTATCGACAAACGCCCCGACACAGCGCAACGAAAATGACTGGGAACCAGATTCCGCCAACACCCTGTCGCCAAGCAAAGTGCCATCGATAGGGGACACGGCGGCCCCCAGAACATCAAAACCGACACTGACATTGCCAATCGACGCCGGTGCATAAACCACTACACTCATCTTAAACTCCTAATTTCCAGCCCAGCGTACGCATCAAGTCGGCAAAGACCCCTGCAGCTGTTACTTCAGTACCGGCACCGTAACCTCGCAGTACCAATGGGATTGGCTGGTAGTAGCGGCTGTAGAAAGCCAGCGCATTCTCACCATCCTTAATCTTGAACATAGGGTCATCTGGATTGACCGCAGCAATCTTGACCGCACATTTGCCGTCTTTGATTTCACCGACATAGCGTAAAACCTTGCCCTCGCTGGCAGCTTCTTCAATTAAGTTGGCAAAGTAGGCATCCGCTTCAGGCAGGCGCGCCATGAAATCATCAACAGAGCCTTCCGCATCAAAGCCCGGCGGCAGGGCCTGCTCGACCACAACATCTTCCAGCTCAAGCGCCATGCCCGCTTCACGCGCTAGGATTAGCAACTTGCGCGCGACATCCATACCCGAGAGGTCATCACGCGGGTCCGGCTCAGTGAAGCCGTTATTCCTAGCGACAGTCGTCGCTTCGCTAAAGCTCATACCTTCATCAAGCTTGCCGAAGATAAAGGACAGCGAACCAGATAGGATGCCCGAGAAACGCTCCAACTCATCACCGGCAGCCATCAGGTTCTGCAAGTTTTCAATAACTGGCAACCCGGCACCTACCGTGGTGTCATACATGAACTTACGGCGCATTGAGCGCGCAGCCTGACGCAGCTGCTGGTAGTAAGCCATGCTGGCGGTATTGGCTTTCTTGTTCGGGGTGATCACGTGGAAGCCTGCTGACAGGAAGTCAACATACTGCTCGGCAATGCCTTGGTCTGAGGTACAGTCAATCACGATTGGGTTAATGACGTGGTTGCGTTTCACCAGTTGGATCATCCGTGCAAGGCTTAGGGGTTCGGAAACCTGGCCCATCGCGTCACGCCAGTTCTCCAGTGGAAGACCATTGCTATCCAGTAGCAAACCCTTGCTATTAGCCAAGCCGCACACCCGGATCACAATGCCATTCTCGGCCAGTTTTGCCTGCTGGCGTTGGATCTGATCCACCAACTCGCCACCGACACCACCAACACCAATAACAAAGACATCAAGGAAGTGCTGGCTATTGAATAGGTTCTCGTGACATGCCTTGACTGACTCGGAAACCTTGTCGTCTGGGATCACCGCAGAAATCGCACGCTCGGAAGAGCCCTGGGCAATCGCTACGATATTAACGTCTACTTCAGATAGCGAGGTAAAGAAACGGGAAGCCACACCACGGGAAGTGCGCATACCGTCACCGACCAAAGTCACGATCGCAACGTTATCCATAAATTCGACAGGCTCGAGCAGGCCTTCTTTCAGCTCTAGCTCAAAGTGATCCTTGAGTGCTCGCTGGGCTGCCAGTTTGTCCTCACTCTCGATACAGAAACTGATGCTGTACTCCGACGAAGACTGGGTGATCAACACAATCGACACGCCGGCCGATGACATCGCACCAAACACACGTGCGGCCATGCCAACCATACCTTTCATCCCCGGACCTGACACATTGACCATAGTCAGATCTTTCAGGGTAGTGATCCCTTTGATATCGAGCTTGTCTTCACCGGTATCAAGGCCAATCAGCGAACCGGCTCCCTGTGGGTTGAAACTGTTCTTGATCAAGCAAGGAATGTGGAACTGGGCGATCGGGGCAATAGTTTTCGGGTGCAATACCGATGCACCGAAATAAGACAGCTCCATTGCTTCTTGGTAGCTCAGGGATTTAAGCAAGCGGGCATCGGGAACCAAACGAGGATCACAGCTGTAAACGCCATCGACATCGGTCCAGATCTCACAGCATTCCGCACGTAGGCACGCTGCCAGTACCGCTGCCGAATAGTCCGAACCATTACGGCCGAGGGTCACCAACTCCCCTTTTTCGTTGCCAGCCGTAAAGCCCGGCATGATGTTGACATGGTCTTGCGGCAACGGGTTTTGGCGGAAGTTCTGGGTAGAGGCTTCAATATCAACGTGGGCTTCGAGGTAATCACCATTTGCCAACAGGTACGCAACCGGATCAATCAGGCTCGCCTGATGGCCTTTGGCCTGCAGCAGCGACTGCATCATGACAATCGACAACCTTTCACCCTTACTGATGATTTTGGCGTAGACATTATCAGGGCATAGGCCTAGCAATTTGATACCGTGGACGTATTGTTTCAACTGGCCCAGTGAACTGGCTAACTTGGCATCTAGGGCTTCTTTGTCAAACCCCGGCTCTACTTCTTTGAGACCTGCCAGAAGTTCATTGAATACCGCTTCCAGATCGGCCAGTTGTACATCCGCCTCACCAAACTGGATACTATTTTCAATCACTGACACCAATTTATTGGTGACTTTACCCGGTGCCGACAGCACCACTGAAACTGGCCCCTGCTGGGCATTATTGGCGATGATATCTGCTGCTCGAGAAAACCTATCAGCATCGGCCAACGATGAACCACCAAACTTTAATACTCGCATTCCCTACTCCCACAACTTCCTAAAACGTGCCCCCGGGGACTCTTTGCCACTCCAGGATGAAAAATCTGGTTAAAAAAAAGCCCACATCTTTTTGGGATGTGGGCTTTTTTTGCAATTCTTTCGCGCATCAGCCCACCCCAGCAATCATGGTGCCGGTAATAATAATGGTGGTTGTATTCATGCTGAATGCGTTAAACATAGGTGTCCTAAAAAGATAACCAATATATGTATGCATTTACGTTTACCGTAATCATTTTCCCGAGTCAACCTTATTTTCACAACGAGATGTCTATTTAACTAGCAAAATGCAGGTAAAACTAGCGATATAGCTATACCATTGAGGCATGGTTAGTATCATTTTATTGCAGTTAACTAAAACACCATGCATAGTAGATATGGTGAATAATTAATCAATTCGGGATGATGCGCCTGAGCTTGGTAGCAATGTGTCGCTACTTGTAGGCTAACTTGAGAAGAATAGGGAGTTCGGATGACAGCTGCAATGGAACAACTTGTCGCCCATACGATTCTGCAAGGTTTCGATGCCATGTATGGCCGATTTTTGGATGTTACCGCCGGTGCGCAGGAGCGCTTCGAAAGCCAGAACTGGCCAGCCGTGCAACAGGCCCTGAAAACCCGGATCAAGTTCTACGATCACCATGTTGGCCTTGTCACCAGCCAAATTACCATCATGCTCGGCAAACGCTACGCCAACCACGCATTCCTGATGGCTGTCAAAAATGCCTACGAGGACCTACTGCTCGATTATCCCCGCTACGATATTGCGGAAAGCTTCTTCAATTCAGTCTATTGCCGGATCTTCGAGCACCGAAATATCAAACGCGACAAGTTGTTTGTCCATAGCTCTCAAGAAGGCCGTATTCCCATTTACCCGACGAACCTCAGCCGCCTTTACAACACCGGGGCGACACTCGATACCTTGCTGGGCCGGATCCTTGATGATACGCCGTTCAGCCTTGAGTGGGAGGATAAGCAACGGGATATCCAGTTACTTGGCGATCGTATCAGCCACCACCTTGCAGCATTTGGCAATCCACCGCCGGTGATCGAAATGATCCGGGAGCCCTTTTTCCGCAACAAGGCAGCCTACCTGGTAGGAAGGATCCGGTTCGACGACCATAACCACCTCCCCATTGTGCTACCTATTCTGACCACCAACGAAAACAAGCTGTATGTCGATGCCTGTCTGGTTGATGTCGATGCGGTCAGTATCCTGTTTGGCTTCGCCCGTTCTTATTTCATGGTGTATGCACCAGCCCCAGCCGCTCTGGTGCGTTTCCTGAGCGAGCTAATGCCAAACAAAACCAAGGCCGAGCTCTATACCGCAATAGGCTGCCAGAAACACGGCAAAACCGAACTGTACCGCGAGTTCCTCCATCATATCGAGCATTCCGATGACCAGTTCGTGTTGGCGCCGGGTATCAAAGGCATGGTGATGTCGGTGTTTACCCTACCGTCCTATGGTTTCGTATTTAAGATCATCAAAGACAAATTTGCACCACAGAAAGAGATAAGCCACGCCGTGGTGAAACAGAAATACCGGCTGGTAAAAGAGCACGACCGGGTTGGGCGGATGGCCGATACCCAGGAATACCGCAACTTTACTTTCGACCGCCATCGCTTCAGCGATGAGTTGCTAGAAGAATTGCTCAACGTCGCCCCGTCTATCGTTAAGGTGACCGAGAAAGAAATCTTGATCAAGCACCTGTATATCGAACGAAGGATGATCCCGTTCAACCTGTATATTGAACAAGCCAATGATGATGATCTGCGTCATGCGGTCGACGAGTACGGCAAAGCCATCAAACAACTGGCAGCGGCCAATATCTTCCCCGGTGACATGCTATTCAAGAACTTCGGTGTAACCCGCCATAAGCGGGTGGTTTTCTATGATTATGATGAGATCAGCTACATGACGGAGATGAATTTCCGCCAGATCCCACCACCACGCTATCCAGAAGACGAAATGGCAGCAGAGCCTTGGTACAGTGTCGGGATCAATGATGTCTTCCCTGAAGAGTTTCGGACCTTCCTGTTGATCAACCCAAAAGTGAGGCAGCTTTTCAACGAGCTACACAGTGATCTGTTCGAACCCCAATATTGGCAGCAATTACAAAGCAACATCAAAGAAGGCAAATTCGAAGATGTCTTCCCATACAGCAACCACCAGCGACTCATTTTGGGGCAAGGGGGCAGCTAAATAGGGCAGAATGTCTCAGCAATGCAAAACCGCAGTGTCATTTTTGTACTAATTGGCCTAGAATTATTTTGTTAAGGATACATAACAAAATATCACAACAATAAAACAGGGAAGGTGATGAATGCGTACATGGCTAATCACGATTGCCCTGCTGGTAGTGGCGTTACCAACAACAGCAGCAGAAAGCAGGCTATTTAACATACTTGACGATGATTCGTCTTCTGGGTGGTTCATGTCATCCCAGTCCAAAGGTGCAGAGCAGTTCGATCTCTGGCAAATCGACAGCGGCTACGCCTACTCTATTTCAGATAATACCGAGCTTTACCTAAGTACCCGTTTGAAAAGCGGCAACGAAAACCAATCAGCCAGTCGTGGGATGCTATCGGGCGTAAAGTATAGCTTCACCCCAAAACTGAGCTTACAAAGTGCCGTGACTTCCGAAACGCAGAACCAAGACACAGTGATGGGTGTTGAGGTGTCTAGCCAATATGAAGTTACGGAGAGACTAAACCTGCATGCCACGCTCGACTACGAAGCACTGGAGCAAATATACCAATTTGGGATTGGTTTCCGTTTCTAGCACTTCTGACAGCAATGCAGCCAAAGAAACAACAACGCCTGGTTATGCCAGGCGTTTTGCTATTTGAACCATTGTTGCTACGCCTATCAATCATCCATTGATGGCCGATAGGTCTAGGGGCTGCTTGCTAAAAACCACCCCGTTGAGATCGGCATAAACCATGTCCCCCGGATAAACCAAGGTATGGGCAACAGTTAGGGTGACATTTTCCTCACCGGTCTGGCGCTTAACCGTTTTGACCGGGCAGGTTGCCAGCGCTTTAACCCCAATATCCAATGTCGAAATGATCCCGACATCCCGTGCAGCCCCATTGATGATGATCCCTTCCCAGCCATTTTTCTGGGCCAACATCGCTAATTGGTCGCCTAGCAACGCTTTATTACAAGAAGCATGACCGTCGATAAATAACACTTTGCCCTTGCCATCACGGGAGATGATGTCGCGTACCAAACTATTGTCTTCAAAGCACCGCAAGGTGACTACCTCACCATAAAATACCGTCCGGCCACCATAGTTGTTTAAGGTCAACGGTAACCAACGCACTTCCTGTTCAAAGTTATCGCACAAGTCCGGGGTCAAATCTTTCATTGCAGGCTCCTTTGTTATATTTGTGGCCTTCCCTTTCCAAGGCCGTTTCTTCCCCAGCTCCTTGGGGTTACGTTAAGTGTAGAGAAAGCTCGGCCAATCACCCAATCTTTGTGTTTCAACTCCTTCGAGTAAAACTGGCACTAAAAACAGCCCGTTATCTTCGACCCAATAAATCGCGTTCTGCCCCCAACGTTTGGCTTCCCGGCATGCTTCCGCCTTGCTCATCGGGACGATAAACCCCAATTCCTGCCATTGCCCGTCTGGGGCACTGCAACTTATTGGCAGTACGCCTTCAACTTGAGATTTGAGCGCCAGCTCCAACTTTTGGTGACGGGCGAGATTGTCTTTCTTGCTAAGAACGATGCTTCTCGGATTAAATGCTGTTAGAATTGCAAAGCAAGGGTAAACAGGGTGTTGCTTAAGATTAAAGATGATCGATTGGTAGCTACACCATAGTGATTTTTTTTCACACATAGAAAGTGACACCTGAGGGACGATGCATTTTTTTGTAGCGAATGTTAAACAAAGTAGAGAGTCGTAATACACTTCATACTGTTTGATGTAAATCAATAAAGTGCCCGAAAGCAGCGCGGAAACAAAGCACTTATATTGTTAGCGAGCTGTTAAGTGAATACAATCGTCGCCATCCCACGGAAATTGTAGCCAATGCCCCTAAGTTTGGGCTTTTTCAGCGCAAATCATCATGTCATGATGAGCTGGATAAATGGATGGCGTACCAACAGGAAACCGAGTAAATACAACCAAGCACGTATTTCTCCCAAGTTTTTGCCTGTATGTGAATTTTTTATATAGAATTTTACTATTCTGTTTTTGACCAGATTCCGTTTTTAGAAATTAGGTACTGCCAATGCAAACCCCTCACATTCTAATTGTAGAAGACGAGCACGTAACACGTAATACCCTGAAAAGCATCTTTGAGGCAGAGGGTTACACAGTATTTGAAGCCAATGACGGCGCCGAAATGCACCAGATGCTTTCTGAGCACCCTGTTCACTTGGTGATCATGGATATCAACCTACCAGGCAAAAACGGCCTGCTGCTTGCGCGTGAACTGCGTGAGCAAGGTGACATGGCACTAATGTTCCTGACTGGCCGTGACAACGAAGTGGATAAGATCCTTGGTTTGGAAATTGGTGCAGATGACTACATCACCAAGCCATTCAACCCTCGTGAGCTAACTATCCGTGCTCGCAACCTGCTAACTCGTGCAATGAACCAAGGCTTGCCAACTGAAGACAAGCGCATGGTTGAGCGTTACGAGTTCAACGGCTGGTCACTAGAAATCAACAGCCGTTCACTGGTAAGCCCAAGCGGTGATCAGTTCAAGCTACCTCGCTCTGAGTTCCGTGCCCTGCTTCACTTCTGTGAAAACCCAGGCAAGATCCAGACACGTGCCGAGCTGCTTAAGAAAATGACTGGCCGTGAGCTTAAGCCACATGACCGTACTGTCGACGTGACTATCCGCCGTATCCGTAAGCACTTCGAATCAGTCGCAGATACACCGGAAATCATCGCGACTATCCACGGTGAAGGCTACCGCTTCTGTGGCGATCTAGAAGAAGAGTAATCCTTCTGGCTTTGCCCATAAAAAAGGCTCCTCACGGAGCCTTTTTTGTTTCTGTTACTCAGAAGCAGCAATAAAACAATCAATCAGAATACCTGACTGATCAGCACGTCACGTTGGATCACGACCTGCTCCTGCCCCTGATAAAGTACCGTGACTGCAATATCAGCCTTGCTGCCCGGCAGCCATTCCGGCCCACCACGCATACTGACTTCAAGGCTCATCTCACCTTCCGAGCGAACCTCAAGGTTTTCCTGCGCCAGCCACTGCTGGTCTTCCTGTGCCACCATCACCTGCATAATTTCCACCCCGGTAGGAAGGGGTTTCATCTCACGAGACAACAGACGGATAGAGGCATGCAACTTGTTTGCCGGCTGACTACCATCGTCACCAATTACCGGCATGCTGTTGAGCCATAGCTCGCTGCCCAGATAGACCGTCACATCGGATAACACCAATTCCTGCGGAGATTGCCAGATATCGATTTCCGCCGGCAAGGTCACCGGAACATCCTCGACAACTGGCGCTTCTGGCTCGGCTTGCTCTTCCACTGCGGCTGGATCTTTGGAGCCAACCTCTTGGTCTTGTGCCCTTTCACCACAGCCAGCAACCAAAACCACCCCAGCCGCTAGCAACAACGCTTTTGCATCAGTTCCCATCATGCCTTCTCCTGCTGGGCTAACCAGTCTTTAAGCACCTTAAGATCATTGTGGTAGCCTTCTTTGATTTCATCGACCCAATCATTGATATTCTCCCACCAGGCCGGTAATTCCGGTGATTGCGCTTTCTGGGCAACCTGCTGGATATGCTTGAGGCCGATGGAGCCCGCCGCCCCTTTGATCTTGTGCGCCTCGAACTTGATGCCGTCTTGGTCCTTGGCTGTCATGTTGGAATCGAGGATCGCGATATATTCCGGCATCTTGGCCTCAAACATCGCAATGCTGTCATACACCGGCTTGGTACCCACAATCTCCACATAGGAAGACAGCATTTCCAGATCCAACAAGGTATTGATCATCTCATCGCTAACCCCTTGCGGGTTTTCTTTCTCAACCACCAATTCCTCTCCTTCTTCCTCATCCAGCGGGCAGGTCAGTACCAAACGCTGGATCACCTCAGTGATGGCCTTGACGCTCAAAGGCTTGCTAATTGCATCGTCCATCCCCTTGGCCAAATACTCACTCTTGTCCTTGATGACATTGGCCGTCAGGGCAACCAGTGCCGGTAGGTAATCAAATTGTTCACGCAATTTGGCTGCAACATCGAACCCCGTCATATCCGGCAATTGGATATCAAGCAATACCAAATCGTAAGCTTCAGGATCGAATAGCTCCAAGGCTTCATCGCCCCGCATCGCCACAGTAACCTCGTGGCCTAGGCTCTCCAGCAGTGCCTTAGCTACCGTAATGTTAAGCTCGATATCCTCAACCATGAAGATATTGAGGCTGACCTGCGGCACCGCTGGCAAGGCTTCCTCTTCCTCGACACGTTCAACCAGTGGGGCAGTGATAGTCACGGTAAAGGTACTGCCCTCTCCTACCTCGGAGCTCACAGTAATATCCCCGCCCATCATTTGCACCAGTTGGCGGGACACCGACAAACCAATCCCAGTACCTACCGCATGCAAGTTGTCGTCCTCATCCTTGACCTGATAGTACATGGCAAAAATCTTGTCGAGCTCTGTCGCCGGGATCCCTATCCCGCTATCCTCGACCTCGAAAGTAATATGGGCCTGCCCATCGTCCACTTCACTGCTGACCGACATCACCACACCACCATCCTTGGTGAACTTGGTCGCGTTGCTGATCAGGTTCCACAGCACCTGGCGCAAGCGGGTACCGTCGACCTCAATAGACTCCGGTAGCTCAGTCAGCCGCTCAAGGTCAAAACGCAGGCCTTTCTGGCTCGCCATCAACCCTGAGATATTCTCCATCTCAGAGACAAAGTCATGGAAGTCGAGCGGTTTGGGCATCAGCTCAAGGCGACGGCGGTCAGATTTATCCATATCGATAATATCGTTGAAGATATTGCCCAAGGTAATGGCGCTGACATAGATGGTACGCATGTAGTCGCTCTGCTCTTTGTCGAGTTTGGTCTCAAGCAGCATGCGGCTGAGGCCAACGATGCCATTAAGCGGGGTACGTAATTCGTGGCTGATGGTAGAAATAAAGGCGGTCTTATCACGGCTCGCCTTCTCCTGCGCATCTTGATATTGCTTGCGTTCGGTAATATCACGGCCAAAGCCCATCAATCCCAAACGGCGGCCATCACGGCTGTAGAACGGCACTTTGCGCAGCTCGAAAATCGCTTTCCGGCCATCAGGGTATTCCAGCCACTGCTCGTAAGTAAGTGATACGTTGTTGTGAAATACCTGCTGGTCCGTCTCTGCAATCTTGCTCGCGATCTCTTCGCTGTAAACGTCCCGGGGAGTAAGGCCAACCAGTTGTTTCTCAGTCCGGTTAGTGAGCTCTTCCATTGCACGGTTGCAGCCGGAGAACTGGCCTTTTTCATTGCGGTAGTAAATCAAATCAGGTGAGGCATCGAGGAAGGATTTGAGCAACGCACTCTGCTCGGCTAATTCCAGCTGGGCATTCTCACGCTGGTAGACCTCGTTTTCTAAATCTTGCATCGCTTCACGGCGGGCTTCTTCTGCTTTTTCCCGCTCTTCGATTTCCTGGTTGAGCTGGTTGATATTTTCATGCAATTGCTTGTTGAGCTGCATATCGCGCGAGCGCATCTCTTCAAGCTTGGTCACCAGCTTGGACAAGCGCTGGCGGGATTCTTCTAGCTGATCGACCACAACAGATAGGAAGTAGACAGCCCAGGGGGTGATCAACAAACCAAAAAAGACAGAGCGGACAATATCAATATCCAGCACTTCTCCCTGTAGGACGAGGGTAACTCCAATCTGCACTACCACCGCCAAGGCCACCAACGCAAGGGCCAGCAGCAAACTAAACTTGACCAACCCGAGTTTGACCAGCAGATCAACGTAATATTGTGCCAGTACTTTGATTTGTTTCATTATTGCTTCCTATTCACTACCGCTGCACCATCATAATAGTGCGCAGCTGAGAACCCAAGCAGGCTTTTTCCATTCACCTGCAGTCCTTCACATTTTGATTTTCAGCCTTATGACCTTACCAGACAAGCTACCCGGCCTCTTTCTCTGACATGGTCATGGTACAGTTTCGCCCTGCCGCCTTGGCGCGGTATAGCGCGACATCTGCCAGCTCCACCAACTCACCATAATCCTGATTTGGCTTGGGCGTCAGGGTCGCCACCCCCAGACTCACCGTCAGTGTTGAGGCGATATCCGAAAAGCGGTGGGTCAACCCTTTCTCGGCAAGCGCACGGTGGATTTCCATCGCAACAACCTGACCGCCCTCAAGGCTGGTATTCGGT
>NZ_JACSOF010000151.1:0-16613 GCF_014349205.1 Photobacterium sp. BZF1 | reverse complement strand
CCGCCATACCATATCCAGGTGTGATAACCACTGAGCGTGCATCTTTTAGCATTTCAGCCACTTCTTCTGCCGACGCTTCCTGATGTTCACCATGGTCTTCATCAGCTGCAGCGGAAGAACCATCTGTGCCGAAACCACCAGCAATAACACTGATGAAAGAGCGGTTCATCGCCTTACACATAATGTAAGACAGGATTGCACCAGAAGAACCTACTAGCGCACCGGTAACGATAAGAAGGTCGTTTGCCAACATGAAGCCTGCTGCCGCAGCTGCCCAGCCTGAGTATGAGTTCAGCATGGAAACAACAACTGGCATATCCGCACCACCAATCGATGCCACCAAGTGGTAACCGAAAGCAAATGCAATCAAGGCTACGACGATCAGGGCGATTGTAGAGCCTTCTGCCTTAACAAAAGCAACCATTAGCAAGAAGGAAACCACTACAGCGGCCAGATTCAACTTATGGCGATGAGGTAACATAAGCGGCTTAGACGAAATACTGCCGCGAAGCTTACCAAACGCAACTACCGAGCCGGTAAAGGTTACCGCACCAATGAACACACCAAGGAAGATTTCCACCAGGTGGATATTCAGCATTACCCCGCTGAGCTCACCATGATCAAAGTAGGTGTTGAAACCAACCAGTACAGCTGCCATACCCACAAAGCTGTGAAGAATAGCAACTAACTCTGGCATCTCGGTCATTTCCACGCGTCTTGCGTAGTAAATACCAATCGCACCACCAATAATCATTGCGATAATAACCCACACAGTTCCCTGTGATTCTGGGCCAAAAATTGTCGCGATCAAGGCGATAGCCATACCGGCAATACCGTAGTAGT
Source organism: Photobacterium sp. BZF1 (assembly GCF_014349205.1). Classification (NCBI taxonomy): domain Bacteria; kingdom Pseudomonadati; phylum Pseudomonadota; class Gammaproteobacteria; order Vibrionales; family Vibrionaceae; genus Photobacterium; species Photobacterium sp. BZF1. The sequence goes on along the minus strand of NZ_JACSOF010000151.1, from coordinate 15,770 downwards.
TGCCCGAACGAGCCGTTTCCTGCTTAGAAAGACCCGCCAGAGACATGATAAATAATACCGCAGCAACAATATAAGCTGCTTGTACGATTCCTGCAGACATTTGTTACTCCTTTATTTATCTTTGCGGAACATTTCAAGCATGCGCTTGGTTACCGTGAAGCCACCGAATATATTGATACTGGCTATCAAAACAGCAATAAACGCGAGGAAGGTGACCAAGCCACTACCCTGTCCTATCTGCAGTAATGCACCAACGATAATGATGCCCGAAATTGCATTGGTAACCGACATAAGTGGTGTGTGAAGCGCATGTGTAACGTTCCATACCACGTAGTAACCCACCACACAGGCCAAAACAAATACCGTAAAGTGAGACAGGAATTCAGCTGGTGCGTAGTTAGCTACCCAACCAAAGGCAGCAATACCTGCAGCCATAAAACCATATTTTTTGGCCGGAGATGTTGGCTTTTCTTCCTTGACTACAGGCGCTTCAACAGGCTTTGGTTCAGGCGCTGGCGCAGCAGAAACCTTAATCGGTGGCGCAGGCCAAGTAACTTCACCTTCTTTGATTACCGTTAAACCGCGCAGCACTTCGTCATCAAAATCAATGTCGATAGTGCCGTCTTTTTCTTTACATAGCAGTTTGAACAAGTTGACCAAGTTTGTGCCGTAAAGCTGAGAGGACTGTGTCGGCAGGCGACCAACCATATCGGTATAGCCAATAACTTTGACGCCATTGGCTGTGGTAATTACTTTACCCGCCTCGGCATATTCACAGTTACCGCCATTAGCCGCAGCCAAATCGACGATCACGCTACCCGGCTTCATCGAATCAACCATTTCTTTGGTGATCAATTTTGGTGCTGGGCGGCCAGGAATCAAAGCAGTTGTAATGATGATATCAACTTCTTTTGCTTGTTCGGCATATAGCTTTTCAGCGGCTTTATTGAAGTCATCAGACATTTCTTTGGCGTAGCCGTCGCCTGTGGATGTGTCTTCTTTGAAGTCGACTTCAAGGAATTCGGCACCCATAGATTCGACCTGCTCTTTAACTTCAGGGCGAACATCAAAAGAGCGAACGATTGCTCCCAAGCTACCTGCGGCACCAATAGCCGCAAGACCAGCAACACCTGCCCCAGCGACAAGTACTTTAGCCGGCGGAACTTTACCTGCAGCGGTAATTTGCCCGGTAAAGAACCGGCCAAATTCATGGGCAGCTTCAACAACTGCACGGTAACCCGCAATGTTTGCCATCGAGCTCAATGCATCCAATGCCTGCGCTCGTGAAATACGAGGAACAGAATCCATCGCCATCACATTGATGTTTTTGCCAGATAGTTTTTCCAGCAAATCTGCATTCTGTGCAGGCCAAATGAAACTGACTAAGCTTGCCCCTTCTTTGATCAGGTCAAACTCGTCAACACCCGTCTGATCATTAACTTGTGGTGCATTTACCTTCAGAATAATATCTGAAGCCCACACATCCTCTAAACCAACAACAGTGGCGCCAGCTGCTTCATAGGCGGCATCATCAAAACTTGCATGAATACCCGCACTCTGTTCAACAGCAACACTGAACCCCATTTTAATAAACTGCTCAACCGTCTTGGGCGTTGCAGCTACTCGCGTTTCATTGGCGAGTATTTCCTTAGGCACACCGATTTGCATTATTAATCCCTAAATTACGGCAAATAAGTAACAATTTTTTATCCAACCACGAACATAATATCAAGCAGTTTGTAGCCGAAATACAAAATAAAATTACACAAGCGTCGCTATGATTAACAAATGTTACCTTCTAACAGTAAGAAAATAACGTTTACAACACCTGGACAGAGGTCAAACCACAAATAAAATTAATAATGCACGCACTTAAAAATGCATAAATCACTAATATTACTTGGTTTAACTTTATAAATGCCCATCTTCAGTATCCTGAATAGTGTCTTTGTCGTTTAAAACACCAAGGAGATGAGGTTGCCCTGAAAGGAAATACAATCATCATTCCTTGATGAGTGTTGCACTACATACATTTACTGCAGCTCTCTCTACCTTTATGGATTGCCTGCTAGCGGTAGAGATAACTAGCAGGCCAAAAAGAAAAATCAGCCGAACATCTTATCGCCAGTCTGATCAATAAACATCTTTGCCTTATTAATCATGAATGACTCAGCATCTGCTTTGGAAGACAAGAGATCAGAACGAACGAATACATGCGTTTTCACTTCATCTCCAAACTGTTTGCAAATACGTCCAGCGATACGAAATTGCCCACCCTCTGCCTTGGGCTCCGGATAGATCAAATATCCTTCATATTCAATAGGCTCTACATCTGCAACTTTCGTTTCTTGCTTACCTAGGCCAAATAGTTTTGATAAGAAACCCACTTCAATTATCTCCAAAAATCGTTCTGATACAGTGACATCTTGCCATAATCTAATAATAAAAAATGAAAGCAAGATTAAATTCTTGGAAATCTGTTGCTAAAGCGTAGAAATCTCTAGCTATGGATAGGACTCTCCCCTTAGCGAAACAATATTTTGCACAGCATTCAGATAAGCAATATTTATCTTGTGAGTAGTTCGCAATCATGTACAAAGCGGTTTGATCTTACCAAGCAACATAATAAAGGGTGAGAACCGTCCAGATACAAAAAAGCGCCGGAATTCCAGCGCTTTAGTGTTCAAAAATCTCTGATCCTTAGCGGTACATACCGATATCTTTCTGAAGGTGTACCGGTAAATCTGAAACATTGTACTGCTTAGCGGTAGTGCTACGACCAAAAACAATATCTAATGCGTGTGCAATCAATCCTTTGAAATTTACCGCATAGGCTTTTTTGTCCATTGCGGTTGGGGTTGCGATGGTGTCAAAATTCATTGCCTGTGCCATGATTGCCTCTCGTTTGTATTTTTATCAACTGCATATATTTTAGGCTGATCAGATTACAACCAAAAATGACAATATTTCGACAAGAAGATTAGTTTTTCTAATGTGTTAATCATGCGTTAATATGATTTTTACCACCACGAAAGATCATGCATGGCTTTTGAATAAATCTACATATTTGGGCTGGTTTATGCCTAACTATCAATTTCCTTGCATATCACACGGAATTCCCGTAACAATACGTCAACAAAAATATTTTCGGAATTGTGTGATGTTATCGTTTCTTGCCAAACATTCGTCTCTTTTACTAATCGTTGCGACCTTGCTCGGTTTTCTATGGCCTGAAGCATCACACGCTGTATTCCCTTCCCTTCCCTATGTTCTGTTTTTCTTGATGCTGTTTACCCTCGTTGGGATTGAGCAATCTTCACTATTAAAAGTGTTGCGACAAAAACAATGCTGGGTTTACTCGTTTCTGCATAGTATCGGTATGACAGTGATTGCCGCTACGCTGGCGATTGCCTTTGATGCATCAGAGTCTCTATTAATCGCTATCGTTGCTGTTACCGCTACCGGATCCCTTTTTGCAACCCCAGCCATAGCTCGTTCTGTAGGATTAGATGCTTTATCGGCCATGGCCATGACCATTGCAACTACGTTGATGATGCCGTTGGTGCTTTATGTTAATTTGCTGATTTTTCAGAGTGACGGGTTTACCTTAGACATGGCTAACTATAGCCTTCGCCTGTTAATCTTCATTGTTTGCCCTATGGCCTTTTCAGCCCTTGTCTATCGCTTGGTACCGAGGCAAACCTTAACAAGGGTACATGGCAAGCTTTCTCAATTAACAATTATCCTTGTCTTTGCATTTCCTTTTGGTTTGATCGGCCCTTATAGAGATATTTTTGATGCCAGCCCTACCCTTGCTGGTCAATATTTAGCCATTGCGATTAGCCTGTGCTTTCTTTTTTTCACCGTCTGCGCTGCGCTTTATTTCCGGCAGGGAAGAAACACGGCTTTGCTGACTGCTATTACCTCAGCAAACCGAAATGTTTTACTCACTTTTACAGTGGCCGGTAGTTACTTAGGGCCTGATTTTCTGATTCTACTTGGTGCTCTTCAAATACCCACCTATGCGTTACCTTTATTCATTAGATGGATAAACAACTACATTACAACTCGCGATTATTCACCTCAAACCAATCACCCGGAATAACATGCACAGATGTTTTAACTGCCTGATGTCAAAAATATCAAATAAAGAAGTCTATTCTTCTTGCGTGAGATTTTTCTTTTCCTTATAGTTCAGAAGAATTCTCAGGGCGGGGCGAAATTCCCCACCGGCGGTAATCCTAGAATAGGAAAGCCCGCGAGCGCTTATTTCTTGTTGTTTCAAGGTGTAAGGTCAGCAGATCTGGTGAAAAAGGCTTGTCCTTTCAGTCCAGAGCCGACGGTTATAGTCCGGATGAAAGAGGATCTCAGTACAGTACTTGTCTATCAAACGGACAAGGATTTTTTATGCAGTACAATCACTTATCAGTGATGCTGTATACTATTTCTTGCCAGTTACTTGTGTGACTGTGCTTGCTGACTTTCCATGCCCTGATTCTGGTAAATGTTTATTTTAGGAGTTAATTACCATGAATCAGTCTCTACTTACCCCTTATGGCTCAGCTTTTGAGCGTGTTGAAGCCGGTCTTGAAGCCATCCGTCAAGGTCGCGGTGTTTTGGTTGTTGATGATGAAGACCGTGAAAACGAAGGCGATATCATTTTTGCGGCAGAAACTCTAACCAGCGAACAAATGGCGCTGATGATCCGCGAGTGTTCGGGCATTGTTTGCCTATGTTTGACTGAAGAACGTGTCGAACAACTTGAACTGCCAATGATGGTTGAAAACAACACCAGTGCCAACCAAACAGGCTTTACGGTTACTATTGAAGCTGCCAAAGGTGTTACGACCGGTGTATCGGCAGCAGACCGCGTTACGACAATTAAAGCTGCAATCGCTGATAATGCCGTACCTGCCGACCTTAGCCGCCCAGGGCATGTGTTCCCGCTAAAAGCCAACTCAGAAGGTGTTTTAGGTCGTCGAGGCCACACTGAAGCGACGATTGATCTTATGCGCTTATCAGGGTTGAAACCTTACGGTGTGCTATGCGAACTCACGAATCCTGATGGAACGATGGCTCGTCTTCCGGAGGTCATTGAGTTTGGTAAGATCCACAACATGCCTGTGCTTACTATCGAAGACTTAGCGGCATACCGATTGGCTAAAGAAGTGGCTAATTCGGAATCAGTCGAAACGCTATCAGCTTAATCTTAAGTTCAAAGTAAACTTATAGGCGTATCAAAATATTGCCGAGTAAGTGAATTACTCGGCAACTAAATTCGATAAAAGATAGTAATTATGCTGCTGGCATAAAATACATAAGTAATGCCCAAGCTGATACCCAACCCATCACAAGCGCTATATCGCTCCAATCTTTGTTCATCCATGACTCCAGATTCTGACTTCAGATGTGACCTACACCCCGTCTTTATGACAATGAGGTTTTCAATTAATTCACATCAGTAATAAATAAAAATATCTATTGTGTTATAGCGTCAGATAAGTTGAATTCTTTAAATAAAAAAACCGGTGAGCCAAAACTACCGGTTTCTATATCTATCGCTGGCAAAACAATTTAGTTAGGCGACATCTTCTTGCTCACAATGACAAGGGATGTAGTTAATCATTACTTCTTCAAATGCGCCGAATGTCCCCCGGTGTCTTGCATACTCTTCAAAGGCATCAGCCATAGTGATATTTAAAGGTATCGGGTCCACGTTGTTGTTAACCAGTGCATCGTACCCTTCCTTACCTGTTGCTGTATAACCAGAGGATACAGAAAGATAAACAGTGTCATCTTGGATATCTTCCCAGTTTCCATTCTTGTATAGCTTTAATACCTCGATGCGTTGCCCTTGGGGGGCGCAGCAACGGTATGTATATTTCAGACGAGAGGTATATGGGAAGCTACCACTTCCTGTGCCTTCTACACCGTTATCAATAGCGTTATTAATCGCACCCTCAAGTGCTGAACGTAATTGCTTTCCACTTACCTCATACACCATCAAGCCAATTGCAAATGGCAGTAGCCTACCGGAAATATCTGCTGCGGTAATAGGACCTGCATGCAAAGATGCCCTTACACCACCCGCATTATGGATACCGAAATCTACAGCATGACCCCGTTGTCTTGATGACCAAACGAAACTATCGACAACCAAGGGGGCTATTTGGCTCGGCCCTTTTTGGTCAGGCACGCGAATATGGCGGAGTGATTCCGTCAAATCAGCCACTTTCTGCGTTTGCAGTTCTCTTACCGCAGGGCGATAGTCTCGATTAAGTAAGTTTTCAATATGTGGATCTTTAATACAAAAGCGTACGTTTTCTTGATCGAGAAGGTAACTCTTCACCATCTCATGAGTAGAGTCATCAAGGTGCTCGCTACGGCTAGCATCGACAGTGAACTGCCTACCTAGCAATAGTTGATTCTTGCCTCCAACTTTCTCTACCGTGCCATCAGCATTAAAGTCGATCTCTAACTGCCCCAACGCAAGGGCATTACAACCTGCTTGTACGACACTGGTCCCATTAACTTGCACGGCATATTCATCGGAAGTGCTAAAGCCAATATTACTAAAATCACCTTGCATTGTATGGGTATGACCACCAATGATTGCACCTATACCGTCAACTTGGCTGGCAAGCTCTAAATCTCGCTCATATCCCAAGTGGCTTAGTAATATGATTTTATTGATACCAGCCTGGCGAATTGCTTTAACAGTCTGTCTGGCAACCAAGGTAACGTTTAAGAACTGCGTATCTGGATCAGGATTGGCAATACCCGCCATATTTTCAATCGCAAGACCAAAAATGGCGACAGGCTCGCCGTCTACATCTTTAACAAGGTACTTAGCACACTCATTTTTATTGTCATATGCCAGCACATTGGACTTAGGGGCCAATGGGTTTTGCTTGTTTAGATGCTCCTGAGATAAATCCCAGTTTCCTGCCAGCAAAGGGAAATTAACCAAATCCATAAAATCAGCGACGACCTGGTTCCCCATATCTAGCTCATGGTTACCCAATGCCATTGCATCGATCCCAATCGCATTAAGAAGGGCTGCATTAGCCTTACCTTTGTATAACGAAAAGAATAACGTCCCTTGGAAACAGTCTCCGGCATGCACAAATAGGAATTCGCGTTGTTGTAAATGGGCCTGCTTTTTTACCTCTCTCACCGCAGACGATACCCGTGCGAAACCACCACAGCTTGCATAGACCGACATGGGCAACTCTGACGTGCTCAATGGTATCTGCAGTGCGATTGTTGATGGCTCAAAGTGTGAGTGAGTATCATTGATATGGGCAATGGTTAACTTTGCCGAGCGATGTTGTGTCATAAAGCGTTATAGGCCTCCACATATTCAGAGCAGATATCTTATACCAAAAACCGTTCAATCTCAGATTTTTATACGCAATTTCTTCTTTGTTGCAACGCAAACACAGAGGCACTTCACGTATATCGTCGATCATCTCCCGTAAGTAAGCTGATTATAATTACTTTATGATAAATCGATGACAGGTTGGTTTGATGTTGCAATCGGCAATCGTAATCTTTCTCGCAGCACTTGTTGGTTGGCTAGCACAACGTACTGGATTATGTATGGTAAGAGGCGTGAGTGAACTGCTTGAACGTCGTCCGTCTTTTCTGTTGGCAATACTTTGCTGTGGGTTTTGGTATTGGCTTATCGTCCCTTTTACTGGCCGAGAGTGGCTACCTTTCTTAGCCAACCGATTCGATGGCACCATACATTTTATCCTCGGCGGGTTGCTTTTCGGGTTAGGTGCATCTTTAAATAAAGGTTGTTCAATATCAACCATTTCAAAGCTTGCCAGTGGACATTTCTATATGTTCGCCACCGTCGTTGGCTGGATTATTGGCTGGCTACTTTTGCCTACGCTAACCCCACCCGTGAGTTACCAGCCTCTTGAGAATATCGACACGCCTTCCCTACCCGCTCTTCTGGTTATAGCGATAGGGTTGCTGTTTACAATATTGAAGACTTCAGCAACTCAAAGAAAGTTACTGTTTGGTGTCATTTTCTTTGGCATTACTGCTAGCACTTTAACACTGATGGAGCCTCAGTGGTCACCGAGTCAATTGCTCAAAGATATTTCCTACACTATTTACCATAGTGAATCTCAAAATTGGCCTGAGCTTGAGAGGTACTTGATTCTGTTAGGTTTAGTGGTCGGGATGGCATTTGGAGCCAAAAGTAGATTACCGATTGAGGCTTTTGAAGTTCGAGCTAAGCAAATAGCTTCTCATCTATTTGCTGGAGTGGTGGCTATCATTTCCATAATACTTGGCATTGCTGCAGGGGTTGTCACTCGTAATGTGTATAAAGGACGAAAGAATAAGAAAAGCCGTAGCACTTAAGCTTCATAGCCATACCTATATAGGCATGGCTATATCCATTAACTCGGGGTCAACCTGCGCTACAGCAGCATGAGTTACTGGTATCGACCGTGGCGCTGCAAAAATTCGATCTTGTAACCGTCAGGATCTTGAACAAAAAAGAACTTCGCAAGCAATTGACCTTCACGGAAGAACTCTTTGATTTCAGCGGGCTCGTAGCCTAACTCTGTCATTTTATGGTGCTCATCTTCAAGCTTATCCACCGCAACAGCAATATGACCATAGCCACTACCATGGGTGTAGCTTTCGGTACCTTCATTCCACGTCAGCTCGAGCTCCATATCATTTTCTTCATTGCGAAGATAAACCAAGCTAAACCCTTCAAAATCAAGGCGCTCAGCAACATCAAGATCCAATGCTTCTTTGTAAAACTTCAACGACTTAGTCAAATCACCGACACGGATCATTGAGTGAATAATTTTAGCCATCTGACATCTCCATGATAATCAATATGTTAGTGGTTATTTTGGTTGCTGACTATAGCAATTAGGCTCCCTAACAACAAGCAGTTTCCCTTTTCTATCAATCAGTTATTTTTTCAATATTGTGACAAATACATCTTCCGTCCAGCGCCTCATAAGTTAGGCTTAAAGTATGAGCCGACTATGCTTCAGTGCTACAACGCCAAGCATTATTCCTTCACATTGTCTCTGCTTCTTTGTTTCTTCATGTTGAGGTGGCTATGCAGCTAAAACGTATTGAGATTTCAGGCTTCCGTGGCATCAAGCGGTTATCCCTTTCATTCGATGAATTAACCGTACTGATTGGTGAAAATGCCTGGGGTAAATCTTCACTGTTGGATGCCCTCGATATAGCGCTTTCACCCAATGCAACCTTCCATAGTTTTCATTTTGATGATTTTCATGTCGACTACAGCGCTGGCCATGCCAAGATGAGTCATCTCAATATCATTTTGCACTGGCAAGAAGATTACCCCGGTGAGCATAAAGCCCGGCGATATAAAGCATTTACACCGGTTTGGGTTAACAGCCAAGAGCATTGCAAAGCACTGTATTACCAAATTACGAGTAGCGTATCGGGAGATAAAATATCGACTAAAAGACGGTTCCTCAATAAGCAAGGCGAGCCTATAGACTGTGAAGACAGCGACAAACTCGCGAAACAACTCATGGTGCTCCACCCTATTGTCAGGATACGTGATGCACGACGCTTACGTGAGTATCATCCACTCTCATCTTCAAGTACGACTAATGGAAATGGGCAACATAATGGGAATGGCATAGAACGACGAAATGATGACAATGCACGTATTCAACGGCGGCTAGATAATACGTGTAGACGCCTTATGACAAAGCCTGGGCATGTTAGCCAAGCAGAGATCAAAAGCAGCATTAATGCTTTGAGAACGTTAGTTGATCATTATTTTGCCTTCACCCCCCATTACAGGAATCAACACTTTGACCGCGCCCATTTCCCAGAGCGGGCACAGTATGCCATTAATCCACTTGAACAACTCACAGAACCCGAGACAACCAAGCAAAGTCGGCTTGTTCTTATGGGCCTACTTAACGCATTTATTCGTGCAAGAGGCCCCGTTGAATTAAAACGCATCTCACGCCCAATTTTGATCTTGGAAGATCCCGAAGGTCGTTTGCACCCGACGATTCTCCACCAGGCATGGACGTTTATTTGTAAAATGCCGATGCAAAAAGTACTCACTACAAACAGCCCAGATCTGTGTTCAGTTGTCCCACTTGAGAGCGTCAAAAAACTGATCCGGAAACCCAACAAAACCAAAGTCTATTCCATCATCAATCAAAAGCTCAGCCGTGATGAAGAGCGACGGGTAACATTCCATCTTCGCGTCCATCGCCCAAGTGCCCTATTTGCTCGAGCTTGGTTATTAGTTGAGGGGGAAACAGAAGTTTGGCTATTTAACGAATTAGCTAGAATATGCGGCTACAACCTGGCAGCTGAAGGCGTACAAATCATCGAGTTCGCACAAAGCGGTTTAAAACCATTGATTAAAGTCGCTCGGCATTTCGGTATTGAATGGCACATGATTGCAGATGGCGATATGGCCGGGAAAAAGTATGCTGATACGGTGAGAAATATTTTAGGCAATGAAGCTGAGCGCCACCGCCTAACAATGTTGCCAAAAAGAGATATTGAACATTTTCTTTTCTTTAATGGATTCGAACCTCTGTTCAGGGACTTAGCCAATATCCCTGTTGGCTCACCGGTAACCCCTAAAAAGATTATCCAAAGAGCACTGAAAAAACATGCCAAGCCAGATGTTGCCCTTGCGATGATCAATTTCATTGAGCAAGATAATATCGATAACATACCTATTTTATTGCGCTGGATCCTCAAACGCATCGTGGCTATGTCTAGGGGGCAAAGTTAAGGTCTGGGCTAGTCTTGTTTCTCAAAGAACAAAGTTACTGTCCCGACCGTAAACCCCCACTTGGTCATCTTTGCGGTGTTAAAAAGTCTCTTTTCATCTTGTAGATGCATCCAGTCATTAAATTTTATGTCGTATGTTGTGTCATCTACGGGAATGCGTAGTACGTATTGCCAATGAAGTGTGTTACCTAATGCGATACCTGTTGCTTCTCCCACAACATCGTCGGCTCGCCCAGTGTAAGTACCGTCTTCGTTTTGGCTGATAACCCATACTCTGCGCTGTTTTTCTCCGTCATCGAATATAAAGTCTTCTTCAAGTGTTAAGACGTCCTCATTTACCGTTCCTATGATGTCAACGGTAAACCGTCTAGTTTGTTTTCCACTTCTGTCTTGCAACATCCCCCATGCCTTTATGTTGCCTTCAAAATAGCTAAACAAACTAAAAACCGGTTTAGTATTCTGATAATCATTGATTGTTGCGCTACATCCGAACAAACCCAACAAGGACATCATCAACCATCCAATCAGCCAAAAGCGGATACCTGTTTTCTTATCAAGTGGCATTAGCGTTTACCTATCAATTGACTACGAATATCTGGGTATGCAGTATTTGGCGACAGCCATATTTGTAGAAAGGATTGAGACATCTCGAAGTCTTGAAGCACCCCAATTTGTCGGTTGTCCTGAAAAAAAGCGCCTTGATTATCATCCAAAACGAAAATCAGACGGTCACCTTTTCTTACATCAGGCCAGATTTGTTCAAGGCGGTTTATCCATTGAATCCGTTTGCTTGAACTAATGCCAAGGTGACGCCATTGATCGTTTGTAGCTTCTATCAAATCTTCACTGTCGATATTCCTGTGATAGCGTATAACTAGCGCAAGGTTATCTCCCTCACCCTGATATTTGCCATCTGGGGAACGTAATTCCGAGTCATATATTACCCATGGACCCCAAGTTAACCGAGCATCACCAACAGCAGGCCACACTTGCCAAGGTGTAGATGCACTGACATATGCAGGAAATAAACTATAAAACATTGCCAACAATAAAAATCGGCTTAGATATGATCGTAACAGGTTCATATATCCCCCTCGAGGGCTATAGGCTCAAAGAAATTTATACTACGAATAGTGAGGTTCAGTGTGTTTCATCGTCAGCGCTATTGCTAAAGAGAATAAAAGCCAAATTACAAAAAGGACAGACAAGGTGATCCCAACACCCATAGGCCATTGCACTGCATCTAGACGGTATCCAGCAAAGTAGCTCATCGAACCACCAATCCCGCCTAAAAACCCAATTACAATTGCAGGGTATTGCAAAATTGTGCTTCTCATGAACCATATAAAGGTGCCAAACCCCAGCCAAAGCATAACCAGCCAAGATGGTATGATGATGCTTTCGAAAGCGAAGATATCAGCAGCGCTCAGGATTAGGTCCATAACAACACCAAAACAGCCTATTGATAGAGCGGCTTTTATGCCTTTAGGAAACTTCCACCAGCAAGCAATGACAATGAGCGCAAGTACCCACACGTAAGCCTGTTGCCCTAACACCGCGATTAACCAATACACATTGAATAATAAGCTTGCTAGGAGTAGTTTCTTACCGGACATATTCATCACCATCTTCATACCGAATGTTAGTTAGCTAAGGTGGTTTAACTTCTCCATCCACTTCTACTAGCTACCAACTGTACGGTACTAATACTTCGTTCCAAGAAACCGCCTTCACAGTAGCAAAGGTAGTATCGCCACATCCTGATAAATTGTTCGTCAAATCCGCTTTGAAGATATTGGTCGACATTCTCATTGAAGCCTTTATGCCAATCAGACAAGGTTTTTGCGTAGTCCATACCCATATCTCTCAGATCCCTAATTACGAAATCTGTATGTTGGGTTAGGTGCTGCGAAAGAACCGTTACAGAAGGCAAGAAACCACCCGGGAAAATGTATTTCTGAATGAAATCCACTCCTTTGCTGTAACTGTCATAACGCTGGTCAGCTATGGTTATCGCCTGAATAGCTAATAAACCATCGTGTTTCAATAATGACTGGCATTTTTTGATGTAAGTCGTCAGGTACTCTTTCCCGACTGCTTCAATCATCTCGACAGATACAATCTTGTCATATTGTCCGGTCAAGTCCCGGTAATCATCGAGTAACAGGGTAACTCTATCGGACAACCCTTCTTCTTCTATACGCCTTTTCGCCCACTGATGCTGTGCATCAGATATGGTCGTGGTCGTAACTCTACATCCATAATATTTTGCTGCATGGACTGCGAGTGCCCCCCACCCCGTACCGATTTCCAACAAGTGATCTTGTGGCTTTAGATCCAATTGCTTACATAGGCGATCCATCTTGTTAAATTGGGCCTGTGACAAACTGGTATCATCGCCATCATAGATTGCAGCCGAATAAAGCATATTCTCGTCTAAAAAAGTACGGTAGAAATCATTGCCAAGATCATAATGGGCAAGGATATTTTTCTTGGACGAAAGCTTGCTGTTACGACGGGTGTAATGCAGCCATTTGTTCTTGAGAGTCGTCAGCCAACCCACTTTTGATTCAATGCTGTCAAGAATTGCCAAGTTACGGGCGAGAACACGTACAACCTGTGTTAAATCAGGTGAATCCCACCAATCATCCATGTAAGCTTCGCCTGCAGCAATGCTGCCACCATCTAACAGTCGTTTGTAAAACCCTTGATGCTTAACGATCAATTGCGCTTGCAACTCTCCATCGCGATCACCAAAGAAGTAGGTTTCTCCTTGATTTTCTGAGATCATCAAACCGCAACCACTTAGTTGCTCTAAAAACCGAAAAATGATTTTCCTCGCAACGCGATCTGTTCCTGAGAGAGCCAATGCCCCTTGGCTTACTTCGCTATTTAACATGATACCTCTACTCCTTATTGTTTGATGGTGGAGGAAAATGCTCATTTTCATTTACCGTCGCGGATGAATGGGTACTACCCGGGTGTGAGTGGAACGGCACTTTTTTTAGCCATAATCTCAACGCCTGCCAGTAAATACCGATCACGACTTTGACCGTTTGAATAGGTGTTTTAGCTATGTGCTGCCATAGAATTGACGTAGTCATTGGGTGACGCTTGAGAGCCATCGTCGCATCTAGCACCTTGATGTTTGTCTGCTGCTCATGGATGTCGAGGTGAAGAAAAACATTTGATGCTGGCTGTTTTAATTTCCAGTAATAATGTTGTTTCATTGGGTTAAAAGGTGACACATGAAATGATTTTTTCTCATACCATTGATTGTGTTCCCAATGCTCTACAGCTGGCAGTGCGTAATAATGTTTTTCATTCCATGGTGTATTACTGACTTCAGCCAGCACCCATTGCCACTTTCCTTGATCATCAAATACGTAGTACATATTCAATGGACTAAAATACATGCCTGCGTAACGTAATTGGCAAAGCATGAATACCTGACCTTTTATTGCCTCGTTTGTCAGGTCCTCGAGTTTATCTAGCACAGCTTGTTTCAACGCCGCACCTTGATCTGAAATATCTGAATGGGTCAGCCCCTTGAGGCTCTCATTACCACGCAAGTAATCAGATAGCTTGAACCTTGCAAAGTGATACCAACGACGGCCAAAACCAAATACGCCCCTTTCAAGGTCAGCTAATTCATCCAAGTTTATCAGCGGCATAAACATCGGGTATTGGAACTGATGTGATACAGGGGTGAATCGCCGATGCCTGACTACACCAGAAAACAAGCCGCTGTTCATGACGCCCCCCTACTCCCTACCTCTACGGCAGTCTGTTCAGGAGAATCTAAAGATGAAGTTTCAGTCTCAGGTAGAGTTAGGCTATTAATGCATTTCACAACATCTAATGCACTACGAACGCCATCTTCGTGAAATCCGTTGTACCAATAGGCACCGCAGTACCATGTATTTTGAACGCCGTTTACCTGTTCACGGCATTGCTGAGCCTGAATACTCTGTGTTGTGAATACTGGATGCGCATAGACAAATTTACGTAAGATCCGCTCGGGCGCGATTTGGTCGGTCTGGTTCAGGGTGACACAAAAGGTTTCAGGTGCCTCGATACCTTGAAGAATATTCATGTTATAGGTCAATGTGGTTTGCTTATCTTCCCACTGACCATCCTCATTATCCCCCAGATAATAATTCCAGGACGCCCATGCCGCTTTGCGTTTTGGCAGTAAGTACTTATCGGTATGTAGCACTACATCATTTTTCTGATAACCCAAAGCTCCAAGTACTTTTTCTTCAGCTTCTGTTGCATCCGACAGCATACTCAAAGCTTGATCGCTATGACTGGCAAAAATAACGTGGTCATAAATTTCACTCACACCATTCGCTGTCACCGCGACTTTTCCATGTGTTCTTTTTACTGCAGTGACTGGGGTGGATAACCGGATCCGATCTTCAAAAGGAACAATCAATTTTTTAACATATTCACGGGAACCGCCAGGTATGACGTACCATTGCGGCCTGTTGGTCACTTCCAGTAACCCGTGATTACGAAAGAAACGAATAAAGAACTCCAGAGGAAACTGGCGCATGTCCGATAATGTCGATGACCATATCGCTGCCCCCATCGGCAAAATATAGTTTTCACAGAAATAGCTATTGAAGCGGTGTTTGCCAAGGAAGTCGCCAAGGGTTTGAGTTTTGCTGACCTCTGAGGCTAAATCAACATCACGCGCTAACTGATTAAAGCGTAAAATGTCATATATAAAACGATAGAAAAATGGATTAAGTAGGTTTCGCTTCTGAGCAAACATAGACAGCAAACCATGTCCATTATATTCAAGCCCATTTAGCGAATTGTGAACACTAAAACTCATCTCAGTGGGTTGACCAACAATTCCGATTTCAGCCAGAAGCTTTTCAAAATTAGGATAAGTACGGTCATTGAACACAATAAAACCAGTATCAATCGCATATTTGCCACTACCAACTTCAACATCTACCGTCGCAGTATGACCG
>NZ_JACSOF010000150.1:0-16623 GCF_014349205.1 Photobacterium sp. BZF1 | reverse complement strand
AGCCTTTAGCCTTTAGCCTTTAGCCTTTAGCCTTTAGCCTTTAGCCTTTAGCCTTTAGCCTTTAGCCTTTAGCCTTTAGCCTTTAGCCTCAGAACTTGTAGTTCGCCTGAATACCGACTAGCCATACGTTGCCGGTGGTTTCACCTGTAAAGTTTACAGGGGTAGAGTTACCGTTGATAGGTAGCTCTTCAGTTTCACTCATTGAAGCATCTTTGGCAAAAATGTAAGTAAAGCCAGCATCGAAGCTCAATGCATCAGACCACTGGTAGCCCGCACCAAGGCTAAGCCATAGGCGGTCGGTTTCAGGGATCGTCTGGGTACGGTGCTCATCATTTACCGCTGAGGTATCGTAAGCCACACCAGTACGCAGGGCTAACTTATTGGTGTATTGGTATGTTGCACCTACGGCAAAGCGGTAGTTGTCTTTCCAGTTTTCTTCTTTGATCAAATCTGGGGTTGGGCTCAAAGAAGGAATATTCGCTTCCAATTTGTCGAAGCTGCTCCAATCAGTCCAGTTGAAGCTGGCGTGCATGGCTAACTTATCAGTGAGTTGGTGGTAGCTGGCAATTTCAGCTGTCGCTGGAAGTGTAAGGGCTAAGCTACCAGCGTATGTAGCAGAAGGTTGTTGATTCTGCATCGCAGCCATTTTATCGTAAGCAAGGCCTGAGGCTTCACCTTTTAGCTTGAGGTCAACAGCTGAGCGGTAATTAAAACCGATTCGGTTTCGCTCATTGATTTGCCAAGCTGCACCGAGTTGCCAACCCCAAGCGGTGTCATCACCTTCCATATATTTGAGATCATCACCGCCCAACACTGTAGGCATGGCAGCGCCAAAGTGCCCTTCACCCATCACGTAGCGTACACCCGCACCTACGCTGAGTTGCTCATTGATTTTGTAGGCGATATTTGGATTGATCTCAACGGACATGATATTGGCTTGGTTGCCAAACATCGTTCCTAGGAACTCGCCGCCAAGTTCGGTTTCCATCCCGTAGTTTGTTGCCATTGCTAAGCCAACGGCCCACTGCTCATTGACACGATGTGAGATATAAAAGTTAGGGATAACAGCTGAGTGGGCAATATCTTTGGCTTGAGTAGGAATAGTCATGCCTGGTGCTGCAGGGCTACTCAGCTCACCTTTAACATCAATATTCGGATCAACATAGATAGCACCCGTTGAGATCTGGGTACCTTCTAGGTAGGTCATCATTGCTGGATTGCGGAACTGGGCACTGGCGTTGTCTGCCATTGCCGCTTCACCGGCAAACGCGCGGCCAAGGCCGGTTGCAGAATATTCGGCAAGCTGGAAGCCTGCAGCCATGGTGCTGGTGCTGATACCAAGTGTTAACGCTGCTGCTAGCGAAAGAGTAATTTTGTTTTTGTTCATCAGTCTAATATGTTCGCTGAAATTCAATGGGGCGAATCATACGCCTTAGAGTAAAAGCTTTAAGTTTTTCTTGTGGGAGTGAAGGTAATAGGTGAAAAGTATCGAAAATTTACAGATAACTGGTGATTAATCTGGTAATGATTGTCCAATAAGTTCTGGTCTGATGAGTTTTCAGCGTACATCTGTATCTAAATACAAGCATTTCAGCGACGGGGTGTACACTAAAAGTAGCGAGTTAATGTGGGAAGTATCGAGGTGCGGTGTTGCGGGAACAGACAATATCAGGTGGTTAACTCGAAAATAAAAAAGGAGCCATTAGGCTCCTTTTTTCAAACTAACGTAGTTGTGTTCGCTGAATTAGAACGAACGGCTGTACTGGATACCGTATAGCCATGCGTTAGCGCGGGTTGTTGCGGTAACAACAGTACCTAGGCTATCTTCACGTACGTCCACATCTTCACCGACTAGGTAAGTCACACCCACATCAATGTTAGACTTACTGTCGATGTGGTAAGTGAAACCGCCTGAGAACCAGTTACGGTCTGAGTCAGGAACAGAAATTGATGTACGCTTGTCTTGGGCACTGGTGTCATGCATGTAACCGGCACGTAGTGTCCAGTCGTTGTTTAGGTAGTAAGTACCACCAATTGCGTAGTGCCAGCCGTCCTGCCAATCGTACTCGTTCAGAACATAGCCACCAGTAGTTTCTAGGTTCTCAAATGAGCTCCATCCGATCCACTGCACGCTATAGTGAACCGCAAATTGCTGGTTCAAACGGTGGTAACCAGAGAATTCTGCCATATCAGGCAGTGCAATTTTCAATTTTTGATTGCTAATATTTGGGTTGCCACCAGCTAGAACAGCACCAGCGTAGTACATATCACCGTCAACTTCTAGCTCAGGGCTGTAGCGGTAAGATAGGCCAAAGCGGTTGTTTTCGTTCAGTTCGTAAACCGTACCAATGTTCCAACCAAAGCCAACACCGTCGGCATCGACATCAAGCAGAGGGCCATCTCCAGGGATTTGTGATTCAATTAATGCGTTAGAGCGCTGAAGTTTACCTTCACCGTAAATGATGTCTAGGCCACCACCGACGCTCCATTGCTCATTAATGCGGTAAGAAGCAGAAAGGGCAAAGTTGATGCTCTTAACATCAGTCAGGCCGCCGTATTCGTTGGCTGGGTAATTGTCACTGAATTCCGTTTTAGTACCGAAGTTCGAGTAGATGCCTGCACCAAGTGTCCACTGATCGTTGATTGGGTGGATATAGTAGATGTTAGGTACGTAAGAAACATCACCAATAGACTCATTATCTAAGTCTTGTATACCCAAAGGCGAAATATATGTTGCATTTTTAACTTCAATATCTGTATCAATAGCATTGATACCCAGTGACAGCGCAGGCGCATCAAATAGTGACATAGCAGCGGCATTTCGCGCCATTGCAGATGCGTTATCAGCGATAACTGCATCACCAGCGAATGCGCGGCCAAGGCCAGTTGCGGATTGTGCGTTTAGCTGGAAGCCAGCCGCCATTGCTTGTTGTGAAGCCATCGTGATCGCAACCGCAACCAGTGACTTAGTAAACAGACGCTTCTTGTTCATATTTATAGTTATTCCTAATTTATATATAACTTTTTTATCTGCCTCTTTGTGCAGATTGCGCAAGATTGTATGGTCGGTTGGGATTTGATCAAATCAGACCAGTTAGCAACCTATTGATTGTTAGTGCTTGGTTAACAATCAGCTAACGAGTGTATGGTAAAACTGGTAGGAGGAGGGAGCAAAAAAGTTAAAATATGCAACGGAGCTAACACTTTCCAATCGGTATCTCTGTACCAAATAAAAAGCCATAAAAGCATAGGGTTGATTTATGCTTTTATGGCTTTTGTTGGTAAAGTGTAAGAAAAAGTTAGATTTCCCAATTCAGCTCATTGCTGAGGCTTTTAGCTACAGGTGACACGTCTTGTCCTTTATCACCAACAACGATAAGGCTGGCATTTTGTACTGGCATTACCACACCTTGCATGTCTGAGCCTGCAAATTGGGTCATATCCGATGATTGTTGTTCAGGCACCACAAAAACGGTTACTTTGCCTTCCGGCGTCCCCATGACCATATGCAGGGCAAACTTATCGCCAAAACCACAATGGTTAACATAATAAATATGTCCGGGCACTTCATTGAAGCTTGAACCAAACGGGGTCAGCTTGGCATTGACCTGGCTGAGGCTTACAGACTCATCAATATTGGCTACGAATCCAGCCTCGTGTTTTACATGTTCCATCGCAATCTGTGCGATTTCCAAATGATTGTTTTCTGGGCTTATGCCCTGGTTGTATTGACCGACAAATATGCCGAATACAAAGGCAACGGAAGCGGCCATGGCAATTAGTGAGCGTGGCTTCCAGCTTTTCGAGCTGGGCTGGCCTGACTGATGGAACAGGATACGATCGGCGAGATCGTCCGGCACATCTACTTTCATTGCCTGTTCAAGCTTAGAGTCGAGCTGCTGCAGTTCATCAGATAGCTTGCGGTTGGTAATTGATGCATTGCGTGCTTCAGCCATGTCTTGGCTGTTATCAAAAGGATCAGCCAAGAGTCGGCGTCGGAATTCTAGATCATCCATTTTGCTGCCCCCTCCGGTCGGTGTGTTTTTCGAGTTGCTCTTTGAGTTGGTTCCTAGCACGGAACAAGCGCGTCATTACGGTATTGCGATTGAGGCCAAGGATATCGGCAATTTCATCCCCACTGAATCCTGCCATCACCTGCAATACTAACGGTTCCCTGTATTCCGGAGCCAGTTTCATTATCTGCTTGCGTAGCATTTGTTGCTCCAAGTCACTTTCGTTGCCATTTTGCTGAGTATCGGCAATGGCATAGTCATCGATATCGACCAAATCAAGCTGCTTGCGTTCGAAGCGACGGGCATTCTCCCGGCGCAGGATCGTAATCAACCATGATTTGGCGGCTTTATCATCTTGAAGGCTATCGAGGGAGCGCCATGCTCGCAAACAGGTTTCCTGAACCAAATCCTCCGCGATGTGGGGGTCGTGGCACAGCCAGTATGCGTAGCGGTAGAGATCCCGATGCCAGGCCCTTACTAGGGCTTCGTATCGTCTTTGCTTATTCATATCCACAGAGACCGAGGCATCAGGCTTTTTCTTTCGAAAAAATGACTTAATCATAAAAGTGTCCGTTTCATGCCGAACCTTGCCGCTAAATTTGCGAGAAAAACGACAATGTTCCGCTGATTCATCCAATAATCCGCATTAAAATTGATCTGGTTCAAATTGTGTCTTGGTGAGAAAGTTATAGTAGTCAACGTCATCTGATACTGAGCTTTGCGACTCGTACAGTGGATTTTGTACGATAACAGGGTTCAATATCTGTTGAGCAAGATGACAACTTCCTTTTGAAGGCTGACTTTACTTTCTCCTATCAGGCTTGCCTGATTTGCAATTGGCTTTATGTTAATTGACTTATACCTTACATGGATTGCTTTCCGTGTAAATTACAACCATACCGTTTCGGTATGGTTTTTTTTTATCTTAGCAAACTGAACCGCACCCATCTCATATCTGTCTTTATTGATAGCTAAGTTTTTCACTTGCCGTCAAATTTTTCCTTACAGCGCTGATTTTCAGGCTCGATAAATCCCTATAATCCATCTGTTGCCATAGAGATCCCACTTTTTAAACATTTGTTTGATTCTGATAACAACTGCATTACAATTGTTGTGGTCAGACCTCTAAAGTAGATTCTGGGGCAAGGTTCCCCGTACCCGACATATTAATAAGGAGTAGCGATGACACGTCTCCAAAAGCTCACGACCTCACAGGGTGAGCGCATCGCCGTTGTAAGTGGATTACGTACCCCCTTTGCCCGCCAGTCAACCGCCTTTGACGGCGTACCGGCATTGGACATGGGTAAAATGGTTGTCAGTGAAATGCTCCAGCAAGTGGATATTGATCCCAAGCTGATAGATCAGGTGGTATTTGGCCAAGTGGTACAGATGCCAGCAGCGCCAAACATTGCCCGTGAAATTGTGCTGGGTACAGGGATGGACATCGGTACCGATGCGTATAGCGTAACCCGTGCCTGTGCGACCAGTTTCCAGGCTGCCGCCAACGTGGCGGAAAGCATTATATCGGGCACTATTGATATCGGCATTGCTGGCGGCGCAGATTCATCGTCGGTGTTACCTATTGGCGTGTCCAAGCACCTTGCTGCAACGCTACTGGCACTGAGCAAGGCGAAAACCATGAGCAAGCGTTTAAAACTGCTCAGCAAACTCAGTGTGAAAGACCTCATGCCGGTGCCCCCAGCGGTGGCTGAATACTCAACAGGCTTGAGCATGGGGCAAACTGCCGAGCAGATGGCAAAAAGCCATGGCATTACCCGCCAAGAGCAAGATGCGCTGGCACACCGCTCGCATACATTGGCTGCACAAGCTTGGCGTGATGGCTTGATCCAGGACGAAGTGATCACCGCCTTCCCTGAACCTTACCGTCAGTGGATCGACAAAGATAACAATATCCGTGAAGACTCTAGCCTTGAATCCTATGCCAAATTGCGCCCGGCATTTGACCGTAAGTTTGGTACGGTAACGGCCGCTAACTCAACCCCGCTAACAGATGGTGCTGCTGCGCTATTGCTGATGCGAGAGGGCAGGGCAAAAGAGTTGGGCCTGAAGCCTTTGGGTTATATCCGCTCCTACGCGTTTTCTGCAATTGGTGTCGAGCAAGATATGTTGATGGGGCCATCCTATGCCACCCCGATGGCATTGGATCGCGCCGGCGTGACGTTGCGTGACCTTACCCTGATCGACATGCACGAAGCCTTTGCGGCGCAAGCGCTATCGAATGTGAAGATGTTCGGTTCGGCGCAGTTTGCCAAAGAAAAGCTGGGCCGCAGCGAGGCCATTGGCGAAATCGATATGGATAAGTTTAACGTCCTTGGTGGTTCGATTGCTTACGGGCACCCGTTTGCCGCAACCGGTGCGCGGATGATCACCCAGACCCTGAGGGAGCTACAGCGCCGTGGTGGTGGTCTAGCTTTGAATACTGCCTGTGCTGCTGGTGGCCTTGGAGCCGCAATGATTTTGGAGGCCGAATAATGACTGAACAACAATCTGCATTCTCATTGTCCTACGCTGAAAATGGCGTGGCTTGGCTCAAAATCGATGTGCCGAATGAAAAGATGAATACCTTGCAGGCGCAGTTTGGCGAACAGGTCAGTGCTGTGCTGGCAGAGCTGAAAAGCAAAAATGATATCAAGGGGATGGTCGTTTATTCGGGTAAGCCGGATAACTTTGTCGCTGGCGCCGATATCCGTATGCTGGCAGCGTGTACCACGGCTGAGGAAGCCGCCTCGCTAGCCGAGCAAGGGCAGAAGCTGTTTGCTGAACTGGAAAACTTGCCATTCCATACTGTCGCAGCCATTCATGGCCCGTGTCTGGGTGGTGGGTTGGAGCTCGCTCTGGCCTGTCATAGCCGTGTTTGTTCAGATGATGACAAGACCCGCCTCGGTTTACCTGAAGTCCAGCTTGGCTTGCTGCCGGGTTCTGGTGGCACCCAGCGCCTGCCTCGCCTGATTGGTGTTGCTGGTGCGCTGGATATGATCCTGACTGGCAAGCAACTTCGTGCCAAAAAGGCGAAAAAGCTGGGTGTGGTTGATGAAGCGGTACCGCTGAGTATTTTGTTGGATATTGCCGAGAAGCAGGCCCTGAAGCCTAAGCCCAAGCGTAAACTGTCACTGCAAGATCGAGCGATGGGCGGAAACTCTCTGGGACGTTCTTTGGTATTCGACCAAGCTGCCAAGAAGACCCATGATAAAACCCGTGGCAACTACCCAGCCGCTGATGCCATTTTGGATGTGATTAAATATGGCTTGCAAAACGGTATGACCAAAGGCTTGGCCCGCGAAGCGAAGTTGTTCGGTGATCTAGTGATGAGCTCGGAATCAGCGGCATTGCGCAGCATTTTCTTTGCTACCACAGCCATGAAGAAGGAGACCGGCTCGGATGCGCAGCCACGTAAGCTCGGGCATGTTGGCGTCCTCGGCGGTGGCTTGATGGGCGGTGGTATCAGCCATGTCACAGCAAGCAAGGCGGGCTATCCGGTCCGTATCAAGGACATCAATAACGATGGCATCCTTAATGCGATGTCATATAACTACAAGTTGCTGGATAAGAAGCGTAAGCGCCGCATTATCAGTAAGGCTGAGCTACAAAAGCAGATGCAAAGCATTGCTGGTGGTATCGACTACACCGCGTTTGACCGGATGGATGTAGTCATTGAAGCGGTATTTGAGGACTTGGGCCTGAAGCACCAGATGGTCAAAGAAATCGAGGCCAATACCAAGCCTGAGACAATCTTTGCAACCAATACCTCATCCCTTCCAATCCACCAGATCGCTGAAGCGGCAGAGCGCCCAGAAAATGTAGTCGGTCTACATTACTTCAGTCCGGTAGAGAAGATGCCTTTGGTTGAGGTTATCCCACATGACGGCACCTCCGAGGAAACCGTGGCGACAGTGGTGGCACTGGCCAAGAAGCAGGGCAAAACGCCAATAGTGGTAGGTGACAAAGCTGGTTTTTACGTTAACCGTATTCTGGCGCCATACATGAATGAAGCGGCACAGGTACTGCTAGCCGGTGAGCCGATTGAACACCTTGATACCGCTTTGCTTGATTTCGGATTCCCAGTGGGCCCGATCACCTTACTCGATGAAGTTGGTGTTGATATCGGCGCGAAAATCATGCCGGTATTAGTTGGTGAACTGGGTGAACGCTTCCAAGGGCCGGATGTATTCGACAAGCTGTTGAATGATGGCCGAAAAGGGCGCAAAACGGGTAAAGGCTTCTACCTCTACAACAGCAAGAAGAAAGCTGTCGACAAGAGTGTCTATAAGTTGCTTGGGCTTGACCCAGAGAAGAAAGCCGATGCCGAGGCGATCGCTATGCGCTGTACGCTGATGATGCTCAATGAGGCGGCCCGCTGTCTGGATGAAGGTGTGGTTCGTTCGGCACGCGATGGGGATATCGGGGCAATCTTTGGTATTGGCTTCCCACCTTTCCTTGGCGGTCCTTTCCGCTATATGGACCAGTTAGGCATCAAGCATGTGGTTGAACAATTGACCGAACATGCTGACAAGTATGGTGAGCGTTTCAAACCGTGCCAGTCACTGCTGGATATGGCAGAGGCAGGGCAGAGTTATTATTCAGAATAACGACTATCGCTAAACCTGAAAAAAACCTTGTACCCAAGCCAGTTGTTGCAGCAACTGGCTTTTTCTATGCCTGTGTTATGGCTTTCTTGGTATGCGCTATTGCTCAGGGAAGAATTTAACAATGCGAAGGCGAAAACGCGGCTCAAACAATACTGGACGAAGGAAGTGATAAGCCAACATGGTGACTGCCATCGCGATAAGAATGTTCACCCCAGCCAAGGTAACAAGCGGAGTTGTTAAGGTGACGATGAACGTCAAAGCATACAGCATGATATCGGCCTCGTGGTGAGCAAGGGCGCTATGGCAGTGCGGACAGGCAAAATAGTCTTCGTAGTTGCTTAACGAAGGACAAGCTATTGTCTGCTGGCAATGTGGGCAGTGCTGGCTCATGGTAACGCTTCTCTTCAAGATACTCTTACAAAGTGGGTGCGGTGTTACTGCAAGCAAATTGGTGCCCGCATCCGTAACACGTATTTTTAAGACGACCGATAATGTCGGATGGTTCACTATCACGCTACTGATTAGTTCTGAGAATGGGTTGCCAGCAATGTCCACTGCAATGAAAAACAGTAATAAATATAAAATATGTAAATATATGGGGTTTAATTGGTTGTAAATAAAGAAAACCCGGCTAGGCCGGGCTTTTGTGTTTGTTTAGGTTTTATTGGGGGCTAGTAAGCGCCTTTTTGAAATTCCTCGATAGAGCCAATAGGTGTACCAATATGGAGTGGCTCTAAATTGCTATGGGCTTGGCCTTGGCAGTGCATCACAATGCGGTTGGAGGTACGCGGCTTCACCACATCCACAATAAATTTCACCATGTCGGCACGGGTAATAGCCTCCAAAGCTTCAATGACCTTTTGGCGTTGGTTAAATTCATTGTCCTTATTCCCGATGCTGACCCAGAAGCGCTGGGCGCGGGCACGGAGGTTAGTGTCCGGTTCGGAAATCTGTGCAATTAAGCCTTGCTTGCTGGCCTGCCACTGTGCTTCGTTGAGCTCAAGCAGCACCAGCGCGAAAGCGTTGGTAAACTCATCAATCGCCTCCAGTAACTGGGTCGGAGCGGCTACCGGAGACTGAATATATAAGATCAGGCCCGGGTGGCGGTTGAGTGGTAAGTTGGCAGTACCAACCATATACCCCAACTGTTGACGCGTTCGCAGTTCATGGAAGAAAGTGGTCGACATGAGGTGATTGGCCAAGGTGTAAATGGCAATTTTACGCGGCGTTGTTTCCCGTGATTGGTAGTACATCAACAGGGCAGAGTCAGCATGGTTGCAGCTGATTTCATTGCTGAGGGTGCCAGAGTCACCGAGTCTCACCAAGGGCCTCTGTGACTCACCGTAGAGCTGGTCGGTTACCCGGAAGGCATCTTTGAGCGTTTCAGCCAAAGCAAGCGCATCGTCTTTGCCCCAGTTACCGTAAATAAAGGTATCAATATGTAGCTCGGCAAACATGGCCTCGACGAAAGCGGGTAGCTCATCAACTTCTATGCTCTCCAGCGCTTCCAATAGCACTGGATATGGCGGGTTGTTCGGCTGCAATACCCCAGTTAACTCATTAAACAGCTGGGAAATGGGTTTGTCTTGTGCAGCATTGCGCCAGTTGCGAAGCATCTGGGCCTTGATGTTCTTGAAACGATCAGGGCTAAACTCGCGGTTGGCGAATCTGTCGAGTAGCAGTTTTAGCAGCAGGGGCTGTTTTTCACTGAAACCGGATAGCTGCAATGTGACGCCGCCTTGGTGGGCGTAGAGATTATACGACATCCCTGCAATCTCAGCGGGGTAGGCTGATTCATTGATAGCATCAAGCAGCATTTCGACGCACAGGCGAGTCTTGACGATATTACGCGGCGAATTGACGGCATGCGGGCTGTCGATAGCCACATAGACAATCCCTTTTGGTACCCGGAATTCATGCTCTTGTTTGTACCATAGGCGGAAGCCCGGTAGGTCCTGAAGAAGCTGGGGTGGCTGTGCGGCATCATCTGCAAGTGGTAGCGGATCCGGCCTTTCGCACAAATAAGGGTTTTGCTCTGGGAGTGTGAGCTCTGGATCCGCGCCCGGTGATTGCCAGTTGACCATTTGCTGCTCGGTGAATGGCTTGACGCCATAAGGTGTGTGGTACCACTTGGCAATCTTGTCGTTGTCTTGACCTTGGGCAACCAGCACCAGGCGCATATTTTGCGGGGTGAGTTGCTCAAGCAAGGAAGCAATTAGCGCCTCGTCGTAGCTTGCCATCATGTAATCGCCATAGATGATATCGTCAGGCGAATAGTGCAGCAGGTTCATTACCAGGTAGCTTACCGTATCGAGAGGACGGTTTTTTTCCTGGTAGCGAAAAGCCATCTCCAGCACTGATTTTTTCTCGCTAAAGCGCCACTCATCCAAGCCTTGCTGGCGGATCAGGTCAATGTATTGGAATACGGTTTTGACTATGTCATCAACGTTATCGAGCCCTTTGGGGGTCAGGTTAAGGCCGACGGTGAACTCACGGAAGTTACTGCCGCTGACCCCACCTCCAGCTGCAAGGGTATTGATAAAACCGCGTGACTTTAACAATGACATTAGGCTACCGCTGCCCTCATTGCCCAGTAGGTGGGCGATATAGGAAAGGGGCTTCTCGCGGTAGTACTGATCTACTGCCGGTAAGGTGAAAGACAATGTGAGCTTGCGCACTTCCTTGATCGGGTCGATGGAGATGAATTTAGCCTTCTCGTTGTCCGATACCAAAGGGACGGCAATTTCCGCTTTTTTGTTTCCGGTATTGGGAATATCACGGAAGAAGGTTTGGGCGTAGGCATCCAGCTCTTCCAGCGAATGAGGACCAAGTAGTACAAGCCCCATCAGGCTGGCACAGTAATGGGTTTGGTAAAAGGCGATCAATTCGTCGCGGACCGAATTGTCGTTACGGTCTTCCAGCGTAGTGAGATCGCCGACCGAAAACTTGGCAAATGGGTGTTCAGGGTTGATGGTTTCCTTGTGAACTTGATAAAGGCGGCGTACATCGTCTTTAAGTTTGAGTTTGTACTCCGAATCCACCGCGTTGCGCTCTTTGTCGACGGCTTCCTCGTTGAATAGCGGGGCGGTAAAAAACTGGCCGAAGCGGTCCAGGCCCTCGCTGAATGCATGGGGACTGACCTCAAAGAAATAGGTTGTGTTCTCTGTGCCGGTCCAGGCATTGTTGCTACCACCACTTTGGTTGATAAAGGTCTGGAACTCACCAACCCGTGGGTATTTTTCCGTGCCGAGAAACAGCATGTGCTCGAGAAAATGTGCCATGCCCTGACGGTCGATAGGATCGTCAAAGTGGCCGACTTTTACCGAGAGTGCAGCCGCTGAACGTGGGGCTTCAGCATCATGTACCAGCAGCACCTTCAAACCATTGGGAAGGGTGAGGTAACGGTACTGCTTAGGGTCATTCGGACTTGTATGCACAGGAAGAGCCTATTATTCAAAGGAAATTAGATTAATTATGACGCTCATTAGAAAGGGTGGCAAATTTAACCCATGTTTATTTGCCAAGAAACAAAAGCTTAGCGAGGTGAATTCCAACCGTGGTCACGGAACCTCAATCAGGGTGAGCAGGATCTCTGTTTTCTGTGGGCTTTACTTGCTAGCATAGCTTGAAAGTACGTCTTTTCTGATGGTGAGAAGTCGGATAAGTAAGCCTGAGTTTGATCGATCACTAACCACTGATAGTAATTATAAATAAGTGTGTGATCGGGTATCAGACTGTGAAATTGGATAAATTATGCGAATTTATATAATGCGTCATGGTGAAGCCCAGCACTTTGCAGCCAGTGATGCAGAACGCCCGTTGACGGACAGAGGCGCCGCCCTTTCTGAGCAAATGGCTTTGCAACTTGCCGGCCAGTTCGACAATGACTTGGATATGGTCTGGGTGAGCCCTTACCTCCGGGCACAACAGACGTGGCAATCGATGGCCAACCATTTGCCTGAGCCTAAGCGCGTGATGACTGTTGATGAGATCACCCCTTATGGCGATGCCGAAGATGTCGCTGCTTACCTCAAAGCAGTGATCAATATCGAGCAACCGGAAAACCTGCTGGTGGTATCGCACCTGCCATTGGTCGGTTACCTCACCGCCGAAATGGTTCCGGGCTTGCAGCCTCCAATGTTTATTACCTCTTCTATTGCCGCAATAGACTACCAGCCGGACAACGACAGCGGTGAACTGCTGTGGCACGCCAATCCTGAAGGCTAACTCATACGCAAAGCACCTCGCTGCTTGGCTGTGAGCCCCCGGAAAACCTGAAGTAAAAATCCTAAGGTTTTTCCGGGGAGTGCCGATACAAGAGAAAGTCGTATACTAAAGTGACCTTAAGCTGCAGGATTCAGAGCCTCATCAATGAGGTCAGTTCAAGGAAAATACCCGAATGGAATAGTTAGCCTATTTCGAGGTTATTTGACACAGAAATGGGCGCATTGATGAGCTCCCGAAGGGCGAGTTTACTTGGTTGCTATGCTGTGTTAGCGATTTTTGATTTAGAGCCACTAGATCTGTAAATCGCTGCTTTGCCTATCAAGCAAGTAATTCTCGCTGAACTCAGCAGCTTGAGGTTACTTGAGTATATTCCAACCTTCTTGAATTCATAGACGTTTTAATGAAAGCAAAGTTATCACTAGCGATGGGTGTCGCACTGCTTGCGGGATGTGTGCAAATGCCGCCAGCCCCGAGCATTAATGCCAATGGCGCCATTAAATGGGCCAATGGTATCACTGAAGATATGCACATTTCGGCGTCGGGGAGCACCCTGACATTCGCTTCACCGCAAAGCCTGTTTAATCCGGGGGGGATAACTATTTTCTCTCGTATCGACAGCGCCCGAAACGGAGCCTGTGAGCATTATTACAGCGAGCAGGAAGTGAAAACACGGCTGAATATTTGCGATAGTGGGGAAGTGACCCTCCTCGTGGAAGGCCAAGTGATCAATGTCGGTTCGCTAGCCCGTTTCGTGTACTAATACTGGCTAGTGACTGTTGGCTATGGGCATGTGGCCCATAGCCTTTAATCCCGTTATCTCTCCGGAATCTCCAGCAGTACCAATAGGGCACCGTCACCGCCGAATTCCAGCGGCGCTTGGTGGAAAGCCATCACATCGGGGTGCTGTGCCAGCCACATTGGCGCTTTCTGCTTGAGGATGTGCTTGCCGATACCGTGCATAACACAGCAACAGGCGACCTTTTCCTTGATACAGGCAGCGATCATTGCAGCCAGTTCCCGCTTGGCTTCTTTCTGGGTCATGCCGTGCATGTCCAGATACATATCAGGTACATAAACACCACGACGCAACTTCTTCACTTCATACTTCGACACACCGGTACGGGCATACTGGGTCGGGCCGTTCTCATTGAGGTGGGGCTCGAACTCATCAGAGAAGTAAAATTCGTGATTTTGTGTTTCTTTTGCCGAGACTTTTGGTTTATCAGTCTTTGGCCCCTGTCGGCGGGGCGCGATTATGGTATCATTAGTGATCTTTTTTACGCCCTTAACCGCTTCCTGGAAGAGCATCAGATCGTCGTCCAGGTTAGTATCTTTTTTGCTCATAGTGAAATTCCAACAACTTTATAGCGGTATTGTAGCGCCATTCGGAGGCTATTTTGGATAAGATTTTTGTCGACGAAGCCGTCAACGAACTTCATACATTGCAGGACATGCTACGTTGGACGGTTAGCCGTTTCAATGCTGCCGGTCTTTTTTATGGTCACGGTACAGACAACGCGTGGGACGAAGCGGTTCAGCTTGTGCTGCCAACCCTGTACTTACCTCTTGATGTACCAGCAGAAGTACGTCATTCACGCCTTACCAGCAGCGAGCGTCACCGCATTGTTGAGCGTGTGATCCGCCGTATCAACGAGCGTACCCCAGTGGCTTACCTGACTAACAAGGCTTACTTCTGTGGGATGGAATTCTTTGTCGACGAACGCGTACTTGTGCCACGCTCGCCAATCGGTGAGCTGATCGAAAACTTCTTCGAACCGTTCCTGCAAGAGCGCCCGACCCGCATCATGGACCTTTGTACCGGTTCTGGTTGTATCGGTATTGCTTGTGCCCATGCTTTCCCGGAAGCCGAGGTGGATATCGTTGATATCTCTACTGACGCCCTTGCCGTTGCCGAGCAGAACATCCAGGACCACGGCCTTGAGCAGCAGGTGATCCCGTTGCGCTCTGATCTACTGCGTGACGTGCCAAAAGACAAATACGACCTGATCGTGACCAACCCACCTTATGTGGATCAGGAAGATATGGACAGCTTGCCAGATGAGTTCCGCCATGAGCCTGAGCTTGGTCTTGCTGCCGGTACCGATGGCCTGAAACTGGTTCGTCGTATTCTGGCTAACGCGCCGGATTACCTGAAAGAAGACGGTGTGTTGATTTGCGAAGTGGGTAACTCAATGATCCATATGGAAGAGCAATACCCGCACATCCCATTCACCTGGATCGAGTTCGAAAACGGCGGTCACGGTGTGTTCATGCTAACCCGTGAACAACTGATTGAATGTGCTGATGAGTTTGCGCTTTACCGCGACTAACTTGCCGCATCATAAATAAAAATGCCGCTAACCAGTTGGTTAGCGGCATTTTTTATGTCATTAGAGAGGTATGAGCTTTTCTTCGACTGCGCCCTCTCAAAGCTCTCATCGCGGGCTTTTCAATCCAGAAATAACTTATTGTCGATATACCTATAACAGTAGCGATAAATATAGCTGCGCCAACACAAGCGGTGGCCCAACTAGTCTGGCTCTGCCATGTAATAAGTTGTTCAGGGAATAATAGGTTAGCGAGTTCTATACCCGCAAGCAACAATACCGCATGCCAAAGGTATATAGAGTAGGATATATCACCAAGGAAGCGGGTAAAACGGTTATCTAAGAGTTTAAATACAGGCGTGCCCCTTTCAGATTGCTTAGTGGCAATAAACACTAAGGCAGCAAAAGACAAAACAACAAAAACATTATGGTAGTTTGTTTTTGGCAAATGGAGCAGACCAATACATATGGCAAATACTGTCAACAGTGCGAAATCATTGTTTAGTAAACGCTGTTGCTTGGTTGATATTGAAAGGGTATACATCCAAGCACCCAGAGTAAAACTTGTAATTGCTCTTATAAAGGCTAATATGCCACCAGTAACATCTAGAGAACCTTTAGAGTGATTGATGTAAAGCAGCCCTATCAGGCATATCGTAGGGAAAAGAAATGAGAGCTTTTTCCTTGATAAAAAAGGTACCAAGAAAGGAAAAACCATATAGCTCAACCATTCCACACTCAATGACCAAGATGAGATATTCCATGATAAGTCTTTGACTATCAAGCCATGTAACATAAGGATGTTAGCGAGAATTGATTCAGTACGGTTGAAAGGCCCTTCAAAGGCTGGGATCCCGCTCATCCCCCATTTCTCAAAAAGCGCACCTCCATAAAAACCGATTCCATTACTTGCTTTCACAGTTTCCCAGAGGATCAAAACGATGAGGGTTATAAAAAATAAAGGGTATAACCTAGCAAACCTCATCCACATGAAAGACTTCCATTTCGATAGTGATATGTCTTGCACAAAGCTTGGTTGATAGACATGCATCATGACAACCCCGCTGAGAATAAAAAAGAGATCAACCCATAGGAATCCATTCTCAACAAAATGGGTGTATTCCGTTAATGGCGCCATCCATTGTGGAAATAGAATTAGCCTTGCATGGAAGAAGACAACACATATAGCAGCAATACCACGAAGTGGGGTAAGTATAGGAATAGTACTTTTCATAAATACCTATGCATTTTTTATAGGGTATGTTTACTTTGTTATAGGGAAATAAAATAGCATTAGATAAAAACGGGATATAAGAAGCTTGGTTAGCTTTATTATGATATTTTGAACAAACTTCCATTTAGTTTTTGCAATTAAAAATTAATGCTTGATAAATGTTGTTTGCTTCGCAAATTTAAACTTTATAGTAAACAGAATGGTGGGTGTAACTA
>NZ_JACSOF010000149.1:0-17037 GCF_014349205.1 Photobacterium sp. BZF1 | reverse complement strand
GGCGATGGGCGATGGGCGATGGGCGATGGGCGATGGGCGATGGGCGAACCAGATTGTTTGAAAGAGCTTAACCATGTCAAGATCCGACTCTTGCTTTCTGCTCTTGCTTTGGCCTCTAGCCGCTTTTTCAGAGGCCCTAGCCAACTTTACCAATGGCCATACTTCTTTGCTCATCCCAGAGCCCAGGGCCTGCTGTTCCCCGTGCCTTACGGATACAAAAACGCCGCGGTTTCCCGCGGCGTTTTATCAGGCTTTCAGCGTGCTTGGATTAAGCAAGGCTGATGAATAGACCTGCGATAGTTGCAGACATCAGGTTAGAAAGCGTACCAGCGGCAACAGCTTTCATACCGAAGCGTGCGATATCGTGGCGACGGCTTGGCGCCAGGCCACCTAGACCACCCAGTAGGATTGCTACTGAAGATAGGTTTGCGAAACCACATAGAGCGAACGAGATGATTGCTTCAGTCTTCGTAGATAGAGTAACTGCAGCACCTTCCGCTAGGTATGGGGCAAAGTTCAGGTAAGCAACGAATTCGTTAACAACCAGTTTCTGACCGATGAAAGAACCAGCGATTGTTGCTTCTTCCCATGGCACACCGATTAGGAATGCAAGAGGAGAGAATACGTAACCTAGGATAAGTTCCAGAGTAAGCTCAGGCATACCGAACCAACCACCGATGCCACCTAGCATACCGTTGATTAGCGCGATTAGACCGATGAATGCTAGAAGCATTGCACCAACGTTTAGCGCTAGCTGCATACCAGAAGATGCACCCGCTGCTGCTGCGTCGATTACGTTAGCCGGCTTGTCGTCGCCTTCAGTTGCGTCGCTTGCAAGCTGCTCAACAGCTTCTTCAGTTTCAGGCTTGATGATCTTAGCAAATAGAAGACCACCCGGAGCTGCCATGAATGAAGCGGCGATTAGGTACTCTAGAGGAACACCCATAGATGCGTAACCAGCAAGTACACCACCTGCTACAGACGCCAGACCACCACACATTACCGCAAACAGCTCAGACTGAGTCATTTTTGGTACGAACGGACGGATAACCAAAGGTGCTTCCGTTTGACCAACGAAGATGTTAGCTGTTGCAGACATTGATTCGGCACGAGAAGTACCTAGCGCTTTCTGTAGACCACCACCTAGGATGTTGATCACAACCTGCATGATGCCCAGGTAGTAAAGTACGCTGATCAGTGCAGAGAAGAAAACGATTACTGGTAGTACGCGTAGGGCAAACACGAAGCCGCCACCACCGAATACTTCAAACATTTTGTCTGAAGTCAGGCCACCGAATAGGAAGTTGATACCATCGTTACCGTAAGCGATAACGTTAGCAACAGCTGTAGACATGCCATATAGCACGTCACGGCCAACAGGTACATAAAGAACAAATGCACCCAAACAGAATTGGATGGCAAATGCACCACCCACAGTACGTAGATTGATAGCTTTACGGTTATCAGATAGTAGTACTGCAAGACCTAGCAGTACTGCCATCCCAACCAGGCTCATAAACATGCTCATAGTTTATGGCTTCCCTTTAGTTAAGTTTGGCGTCTCGACAATTCGGCTCAATTAAGAGTCCGGCGCATTATACTCATGCTGCGGCGGATAAAATAACGCCGACTTCACACTTTGCAAGGAAAGAGAGTAAAAGTTCAATTCCAAACGTGAGACTCATCACACTTTCACGCAAACGTTTTACGCAAACGTTTATTTTGTGATGTTCATTCACATCCGGATACGGAAAAGTTCAGCGGTGGTTAAGCTAGTTGCCTGCTTAATTTCCTGTTCGGTTTCCGTTCTGATCGCTGAAAGTTCATCCAGCACATTCACTAACCGATCGGGTCGGTTTGGCTCTCCCTGAAACCCTGCCACGGGCATGTCTGGCGCATCCGTCTCCAGCAACAATGCATCTAGTGGCAGTGCCGCTATTGTACTGCGAGTCTTGTTGGCTCGGCGATAGGTAATCGTTCCCCCGACACCAATTTTGATACCTAGATCAATAAGTTGCTTAGCTTGTTGATAGCTACCACTAAAACCATGGTATACCCCACCAGCTATCGGCGTATTTTGCCGCAACTCTCGAAGGAGCTCTGGGAACGCCTTACGACAGTGCATGATTACAGGTAGTTCAAAGCGGTTGGCCAGTTGTAACTGGGCAGCAAATACCGATACTTGTTGATCCTGATCGGCATCCGCAATGGCAAAGTCTAGCCCACATTCCCCGACAGCAACGCAGCGAGAGTGATCCTTTTCCCGCAATGCAACCTCGGTAGCCAACTCTGACTCCAATTGATTCAAGGCATTAGCATCATGTTCAGCACTGAAGAAGGGATGTAACCCCAAAGCGAAATACAGGCAGGGAAAACGCTTTGCTAGCTCACGAACGGCATGCCAGTTGCGCTGGCCAACGGCTGGGATGACAATTTTTCCCACCCCGGCCTGCTGGGATAACCCCAAGTAATACTCGGGATCATCACAAAACGGCTCAAAGTCAAAATGGCAATGGCTGTCAATCAGCATGCGACTTGGCCTGTGCTGAGCAACTTTCTTGTTTACCCCGTTTGTTCGCGGGGTGGCGTGGATCATCGGCATCATAGCGCACCGGCGCACAGCAGCGGCGGTTCTCGGGCACTAGGCCCATCTTCTCACACCAGCGGTCATACGCCGCTACCCCACGCTTAATCAACGACATCATGGCTATCTATCCTGTTGGCTTTTCTGTGTTGTGGCCTTGGCAACCATCACGATCATACTACGTCCCGTCGCCAATATGGTATTACGGGTATAAAGTGGCGCTTCATCTATGGGATAGATGTCATGAGGCGACGGCTTGGCAGTATTGATCACTAGGTGCCAATCACTGCAGTTACGGTCAGGCAGTGTGAACTCGAGCGGATCCCAGAAGGCATTACATATCACATACAGCTCATCCTGAGTGATCGGATGATAGACCGTCAGTGCAATGGAATGGGAGTTTTCCGACCAGTCCGGCTGATCGGGCTTGATGCCATGCCAACGGATCCCGACATCTTCCAATACCGAGTTGAGCGACATGTGCATGTTCCAGTCTATGGTCGGCTCGGCGGTCCGTAACTGGCTAAGCAGCGTAACGAAACGTAACAAGTCACGGTGGGTATCCACCAACCGCCAGTCGAACCAACTGATCTCATTATCTTGGCAATAGGCGTTGTTATTGCCTTGCTGGGTACGGCGAACCTCGTCCCCCATATTGAGCATCGGGGTACCGAGTGACAGGAACAAGGTCGCCATCATGTTCTTGCACTGTCGATGGCGCAGTGACTCTATCTCTGCGATTTCCGTCGGCCCCTCCACCCCGTAGTTGCTCGACAGGTTATGATTATCACCATCGCGATTGCCCTCTCCATTGGCCTCATTATGCTTCTCGCTGTAACTCACCAGATCATTGAGGGTAAAGCCATCATGGGCACAGATGAAATTCACCGAACGGTGAGGGGAATGATTGCGGCTACAGTAAATGTCTGGCGATCCTAAAATCCGGGAAGCAAAACGGCTGACATAGCCCGCATCACCTCGCCAGAATGCCCTGACATCATCGCGGAATTTTCCGTTCCACTCATTCCAGCGGTCACCGATAAAAGAACCGACCTGATATAACCCAGCAGCATCCCACGCCTCGGCAATGATCTTGGTGCTGCACAAGATAGGATCCGAGTCTATCGACCACAGCAGCGGCGGCTCCTTCATCGGGTGGCCCTGGCTGTCACGGGCCAATACCGAAGCCAAGTCAAAGCGAAAACCATCGACATGCATCTCGGTCACCCAGTAATGCAGCGCATCGATGATCATCCGGCGCAGGACACTGTGGTTAGCGTTACAGGTATTGCCACACCCGCTGTAGTTGCCGTAGGTCCCTGTCTTCTTGTCCAGTAGGTAATAGGCCCCGTTCTGTAGCCCCTTAAAGCAAAAAGTCGGACCATGCTCGTCCCCTTCTGAGGTATGGTTGAAAACCACATCGAGGATCACCTCAATATCGGCTTTGTGCAGTTCTCTGACCAAAGTTTTGAACTCATCAATGGCACTCAGGGGGGCTTTCTCGACGCTGTAATCAGCATGGACCGCAAAGAAATTGATAGGGCTATAGCCCCAGTAGTTATCCCGGCCTTCCGGCGCATCGTCAGTATCGAACTGCTGAACAGGCATCAGTTCGACCGCAGTGACGCCGAGTGATTTGAGGTAAGGGATTTTCTCGATGATCCCCGAGAAGGTGCCCTTTTTGGCCGCCATGACACCGGAGGAGGGATGGCGGGTGAAACCAGCCACATGCATCTCATAGATGATAGTATCGGTCAGCGAATGGCGGGGAGCGACATCCCCCTGCCAATCGAAATCACTATGATCGACAACGATGCTCTTCATGCAGGCATCCATATTATCGCCCAGATCGATAGCCCGCTGACGGCTATAGTGGCGACCAAAGCCAACTGCATGGCTGTAGGGATCGATCAGGATCTTGTCACTGTCAAAACGCAGTCCCCGCTCAGGCCTCCACGGCCCATCAACCTGAAACCCGTAATACTGGCCATGACCGATATTGCCGACAAAAATAAACCAGTAATGGCCACGTTTGTGCAGCGCAGGACTCAATTCAAATGATCGGAAAGGTCCAGCGGCATCGGCACTGGCAAACAGGTGCAAGGTTACCCTTGTCGCGTCTTTGGAGTAGAGGCTGAAATTTACCCCACCCTCACGTACCGACGAGCCAAGCGGGAACGCCTCGCCGGGCAGGGTGTATATCTGGTTATCCGCCGCCAACGCTGTACTCAGTGAGGTGCTTAGTTCATCTACCCTGTTCATGCCATCATCCTTATGGTTGTGCTGCGCCAACTTGCATAACCAGAATAGTAGACCTACCCACGGCGGGTCGCGGCAGGCTTCACAAAAGTATAAAAAAAGCCGCCACAATGTGACGGCTTCGATGTCTGGCCTGATGACCGTGGCTTAGCGCAAATTAGTGCTCGCGCGTTGCACGGAAATCAACCTCTGGGAATCGCTCTTTGGCCAAGTTCAGGTTAACCATCGTCGGCGCGATGTAAGACAGGTTATCACCGCCGTCCAATGCCAGGTTAGACTGGTTCTTGCGCTTGAATTCTTCCAGCTTTTTGGTGTCATCGCACTCAACCCAGCGGGCTGTCGCCACGTTAACACCTTCGTAGATAGCTTCAACGTTGTATTCTGCTTTCAGGCGGGCAACCACCACGTCAAACTGAAGCACACCAACGGCACCAACGATAAGGTCGTTGTTCTGCAGCGGGCGGAACACCTGTACCGCGCCCTCTTCCGACAACTGTACCAAGCCTTTTAGCAACTGCTTCTGCTTCAGTGGATCTTTCAGGCGTATACGGCGGAACAATTCCGGCGCAAAGTTAGGGATACCGGCAAATTTCAGGTTTTCACCCTGGGTGAAGGTATCACCGATCTGAATCGTACCGTGGTTGTGCAAACCGATAATATCACCTGCATACGCTTTGTCTGCGCGGGCGCGGTCACCTGCCATGAAGGTTACCGCATCAGAAATACTGACGTTTTTACCGGTACGGACATGGTTCATCTTCATGCCCTGGCTGTAGGTACCCGATACGATACGCATGAATGCAATGCGGTCACGGTGTTTAGGGTCCATGTTTGCCTGAATCTTGAAGACAAAGCCCGAGAACTTCTCTTCGGTCGCTTCAACTTCACGCTCGTTGGCCTTGCGCGGCATCGGCGCAGGCGCCCACTCAGTAAGACCATCAAGCATATGGTCAACACCGAAGTTACCCAGTGCCGTACCGAAGAAGACCGGCGTTAGCTCACCGCTCAGGAACAATTCACGGTCGAATTCATGCGAAGCACCAATCACCAACTCAAGTTCTTCACGCAGTTGTTCGGCAAGATCATCACCTACCGCAGCATCTAGCTCTGGGTTATCCAGGCCTTTGATGATGCGCTGCTCTTGAATAGTGTGGCCTTGGCCCGTGCTATACAAAATCGTCTCGTCGCGGTGGATATGGTACACACCCTTGAACTCTTTACCACAACCGATCGGCCATGATACCGGCGCACACGCCATGTTCAGCTCGGTTTCGACTTCGTCAAGCAATTCCATCGGGTCGCGGATATCGCGGTCCAATTTGTTCATGAAGGTAACGATCGGCGTATCACGCAGACGGGTAACTTCCATCAGCTTACGGGTACGATCCTCGACACCTTTCGCCGCATCAATCACCATCAGGCATGAGTCAACGGCCGTCAGGGTACGGTAGGTATCTTCCGAGAAATCTTCGTGTCCTGGGGTATCTAGCAGGTTTACCAGACAATCATTGTAAGGGAACTGCATTACCGACGTGGTTACCGAGATACCACGTTCTTTTTCCATTTCCATCCAGTCTGACTTAGCATGCTGGTTAGAGCCACGGCCCTTTACGGTTCCTGCTTTCTGGATCGCGTTTCCGAATAGCAGGACTTTTTCGGTAATGGTTGTTTTACCCGCATCCGGGTGAGAAATGATCGCAAACGTACGGCGTTTGTTCACTTCAGGTAGAAAAGACATAAGCGTTGATAATCCTGTTAGAGATTTCAATAATCGAGCGACTGCGAATTTCGCAAGCCGGTGCGATAAAGATGGCGGAATTATACGCAAACTCCGCCCAAAGAGACAGCGGTAACACGCAGCCAAGGTGCACCAACAAAGACAGGAAAAGGCTACATGACTAAATACGTCATGATCAGGGCATCTTCCCGGCCATTTTCTGCTGGGTAATAGCCTTCACGGCGATTAATTTCGTTGAAGCCCAACGACTCATACAACTGGTAGGCGCGGGTGTTGCTTGCCCTGACTTCCAGCCAGACTTCCTCGCCTTTTTGCTGGCCGACCAACTCAATAAAGCCTTCCAGCAATATCTTGCCGTAGCCCTTGCCCTGGCAGGCAGGGTCGATAGCAATGTTCAGCAAGGTCGCCTCACCAGCCACCAGCTGGCCAAAGCAATAACCCACTAACTGATCGTTAATTTCCAACCCGCAGTTTAGTGCCCATTTATTCGGCTCCTTGCGGATCAACGATTCGGCCCATGGAAAAGCATGGGCGGCTTGCTCGATGCGCCAAACATCATCGAGATGATGGGGCGCCAAGGTCACAATGTTATGCGTCATAAGAACAAATTTGTTGCCACAGCGCTTTTTTCGCGCCGGGATTGGTATGCATTGATTTCAGTGAGTCAGACGTTAGCAATTGGCAATCAGCCGGATGGGCAGCTTCACAGCCGGCAACCCAACACCATTTAAGATGGTGTTCACGCACTTGCTCAACAGCAGCAGCAGGCACACACAGGGCTTGTTCCGGGGTCAACTTCATGCTGCCAAGGATCCGGCCAAACAGCCAACGGTCGTGCTCATCCAGCTCTTCATCGCAGACAAACAACAACTGACAGCTGTCCGGCAGATCGATCACTGGCTGTTCCTGATCGGGAAAAAAGCCCGGTTTGCGGACCTGCCAATAGGTTAAGCCGATTGCCTTCATCAACTGTAAATCACGCTGTTTCATCTACTCACCTTGATGATGTTCACTTTTGCCGGGAATACTACCAGAACTTGTACCCAAACCTAAAAAAATACCACCTTGCGGTGGTATTTTCATGAAACGGTTCGTTATAGCAAGCTATAGGGCGTTGAACTCTTCGCAATAGCTGATCATACCCGTCTTACCGTCAATGGCACCCGGCACCACTTCCAATACCATGAAAGCCTCTTCCGGTACTGGCCAAGGGCATTGGATCCCTTGCGCGGCTGCTGGGGCAAAGCCTGCTTTGGGGTAATATTCAGGGTGGCCCAGTACGACAATAACCGGGTAGCCAAGCTCGGCCAGGGTTTGCTTGGCTTCTTCCAGCATCGCCTGACCAATGCCCTGACGCTGATACTCCGGCTTAATCGCCATCGGTGCCAATCCCTGCCAGTTATGATCTTCACCATCAAGCATCACAGGGCTAAAAAATAAGTGGCCAACCAGCTCGCCATCGTCATTGCATGCCACCAATGATAGGGTGCGGTTACCATTTTCCCGCAACCGCATAACCAACTCAGCTTCGGCCTCCGTATCAAACACGGATTTGAGCAGGTTGTCGATCGGCATAATATCGGCCGGAGCCTCAGATCTAATGAGCATTCATGACCTCTTCTTGCCCAGAAGCAGACTGCATGCCTTTATGGATGAAATCTGCTGACTGGTGCAGTACAAATTTAACCGGGGCTGGAAGTGAGTCCAAATCGATACTGTCCATCAGGTTCTTCACTTCCAAGCCAAGTTCGGTATCCCCTTCGATACGAAGACGACGTTGGAAGAACAGTGTATCAGGATCTTCCTTGCGAGCGGCAATTAATACCAGATCGTTGCATTCGCCGCTGAAACTGACATCTTCCTGCTCAACGTGCTCTGCCACCACCAATTGCTCATTCTGGTAACTGATATACCAACGCAGATCCAAATCACGCACTTCCACTTTGAGCCAGCGATCTTCAAGAAACTCGAAATCACCATCTTCCAGTGCTTCTTTGAATACCATCGCCAAGCCTTCCAACATAACTTTCTTCTGAAGGGGGAAAGGGGCTAACTTGGCAGGCACACGCAATAAGGCTGGGCCATTCTGTACCAGTTGTTTTCTAAGTTGAGCAATCACTGAATTATTTTTCCTGTAGTCGGTCGCATATATTTAGTGATTGTATGGCAAGACATGGCTGTGATTTTATGCCTTGAGTCAAAAAATACAGCTTTGTTCGGCTAAAGTTTGGTATTGTGCCAATGACCTCGATATAGTGGATGCAAACCCACCTGCCACCTCGCCACTAGATGGCAGTAACATACGGAAAAATAACCCAAGATCATGCCGACAGAGCAACTGAACCATTGGTTTCCCCTCCTGACTGATCACAGCCCGTTTCTATTTGCTGTCCTGGATCATCAGCATAAGTATTTAATGGTCAACAACCGGTACTGCGAGCTCAGTGGCTTGAGCCGAGACGAGTTAATCGGGCTTAGCGATGTCGACACCCTTGGCAAAACCTTTTATCACTCGATGCGCCCCTACTATGAGCGGGCCTTCAACGGTGAAACGCTGGAGAGCGAAGTCATCCTCGATGACAACCACCATGATACCAGCATGCACTTTAGCCTCTCCCCGCTCCATAGCAAAGACGGCAAAATCACCCATATCGTGCTGCATTGTGCCGATACCTCTGAACGCCAAATCCTGACCAACGCTATCCAAGAACACGAAAAGCACCTGCAAACCCTCAATAGGTTGATGCATGACGGCAGCTGTATTGTCGAGGACGACACTGTGATCTCGGCTAATGAAAAAGCCGCGCAGATCCTTGGCTTTGAGCACCCCAACGATCTAAAGGGAAAGGCGTTCAGCAAACTGGTTGTCGATAACCAGCAACAGCCAGTGACCCGGGCCCAATTGGCTTCCCTGCAGCAAGGTGAGGCTTGGCTTTGCCAAACCAGCCGCCACTGCCCACAGCAACAAACATTGCAACTCTCGACTTCACCGATTGAGGTGCTGGGTACATCGGCCCAACTAGTGATCCTAAAATCTTATGTGCCGGCAATAACGAAGCCCCAAAAGATCGAATCATCGATACATACGGATCCGCTCACCGGGCTGCTCAACCGCCATGGTACCAGCCACCAGCTTGAGCAATTGATCAATCAGCAGATCCCATTGGTGATGCTGTACCTGGACATAGACAACTTCAAAAATATCAATGACTCGCTAGGACACCATATTGGTGATCAGGTACTGCAAGAGATTTCCCAACGCTTGAAACGCCTGCTGCCAGATGATGCCATTATCGGCCACCTCAGCGGGGATGAATTTACCATCTTGCTACCTAACCCTGAGCATCAACAGCAAGGGAGCCTCATCGCCGAGCAAGTCATTGCCCTGATCAACCAACCTTTCGATTTGCACCATTTCAGCAAGCACCTCGCCTGCTCTATCGGTATGGTGCAGTATCCGGGAGACGGTAACGACGCCCGCATCTTGCTGCAAAATGCCGATACGGCCATGTACGAGGCAAAAAATCGCGGCCGCAACCGCGCCGTCAAGTTCAGTGAAGAGATGAACAAAGAAGCGCGGATGCAGCTATGGCTTGAAATCGAACTGCAAAAAGCGCTGCAAAACAACGGCCTTGAGGTGTGGTACCAACCCAAAGTCCACGCTCGGGACTTCTCCATTAACGGTGCCGAGGCATTGGTGCGTTGGAAGCACCCGGTTGAAGGCTACATAAGCCCGGCCCAGTTTATCCCGGTCGCCGAACGGTCCGGGCTTATCGAACAGTTAGGCCAAGTCGTGATGCGCGAGGTCTTTACCACGGTCCGGTACTGGAAAACCCAGGGCCTCTTGCCGGGTAAGGTTGCGATCAACTTGTCCCCCCAGCAGTTCGGTAACCCTAACCTCATCCAGTTTGTCGACAAACTTCGCAAGGCAACCGGGGTCAACCCCAACGATATTACCTTCGAGCTTACCGAAAGTGCGGTAATGAGTGATGGTGAACATACCATCCAAATGCTCAATGCCATCAAAAAGCTCGGCTTCTCACTTTCGATTGATGATTTCGGCACCGGCTACTCGTCACTGTCTTATCTCGCCCGCTTCCCGCTGGACGAGCTCAAAATAGACCGTGCGTTTATCAAGGACATCGAAGATGTTCCCAAACAGCTGACCCTAATCGAGAACATCATCAATCTCGGTAAATCCCTCAACATGAGCGTAGTCGCCGAAGGGGTTGAAACCCGCCAGCAGGCTACCCTGTTGTCCAACCTCGATTGCAATGCCATCCAGGGCTTCCACTTCTACAAGCCATTACCGAAAAATGAGCTGGAAGCCACGCTTCACAAGCATAATCACCATTAGGTGGATAGCTACCAATAATGAATCTTGGGCTCTACAAAAGTGGAAAATAAGTTGTCCTAAATCAACAAAACCTGCCTGACATCAAAACACGCGGGCAGCCCGCCCCCTAATATTTGCTCTTATTACTTTCTTTCCCACACTGGTAGATAAAAATAATATGGAGCTACTCTGCCCCGCGGGCAACTTACCCGCGCTTAAAACTGCCATTGATAACGGCGCCGACGCGGTATATATCGGTTTCAAAGACGACACCAATGCGCGCCACTTTGCAGGTTTAAACTTTACAGGACGTAAACTCGAAAAAGCCGTGCAGTACGTACGTGATCACGACCGTAAACTGCATGTTGCCCTCAATACCTTTGCCCACCCAGATGGCTTCGACCGCTGGCGCAATGCGGTCGACAATGCCGCTGCCATGGGTGTTGATGCACTGATTGTGGCTGACATCGCGGTATTGGAGTATGCCGCCACCAAATACCCGGATCTTGAACTTCACCTTTCGGTGCAAGCTTCAGCGACCAATACTGCTGCCATTGATTTCTATCGTCAGAACTTCAATGTCAAGCGAGTGGTGCTGCCTAGGGTTTTGTCTATCCATCAGGTCAAGCAGCTTGCCCGTAATACGGATGTCGAGTTGGAAGTGTTCGCCTTCGGTAGCTTATGCATTATGTCGGAAGGGCGCTGCTACCTGTCGTCTTATATGACAGGCGAGTCACCGAATACCGTCGGAGCCTGC
The DNA here is from genome assembly GCF_014349205.1 of Photobacterium sp. BZF1. Classification (NCBI taxonomy): domain Bacteria; kingdom Pseudomonadati; phylum Pseudomonadota; class Gammaproteobacteria; order Vibrionales; family Vibrionaceae; genus Photobacterium; species Photobacterium sp. BZF1. Next base: position 5,363 of record NZ_JACSOF010000149.1, on the reverse strand, counting down.
TCGCCGGCTAAGTTTGTCCGCTGGCAGGAAACACCGACCGGTTTGGAATCTCGCCTTAACGAGGTACTGATTGACCGTTATGCCCATGGCGAGAATGCGGGCTACCCGACGCTGTGCAAGGGCCGCTTCGATGTTAACCTAGACGGGGAAGACCGCCGTTACCACGCCCTGGAAGAGCCTACCAGCCTCAATACGCTGGAAATCTTACCTGAGCTGTTCAAGGCCAACATCTCTTCAGTGAAAATCGAAGGCCGCCAACGTAGCCCAGCCTATGTTGAACAGGTCACCCGTACCTGGCGTGCCGCGATTGACCGCTATCTGGCATCACCTGAAAACTACAGTGTTGACCCAGCTTGGAATGCCTGCCTCGGTAATGTGTCGGAAGGTAAACAAACCACCCTCGGTGCCTACCACCGTAAATGGCAATAAGGAGCCAATAATGAAATACTCACTTGGCCCCCTACTGTATTTCTGGCCAAAAATGGATGTCGAGGCGTTCTACCAGCAAGCCAAAGACGCCAACACCGATATTATCTACCTTGGCGAAACAGTCTGCTCCAAGCGCCGCGAGATGAAACCGGCCCACTGGTTCGATATTGCCAAAGACCTATCGGCCAGCGGCAAGCAGGTAGTACTGTCGACCATGGCATTGCTTGAAGCCCCAAGCGAAGTCAATGTGATGAAGAAGTACATTGATAACGGCGACTTTGCGATTGAAGCCAACGATGTATCGGCTATCCAACTGGCGCATGAGCACAAGGTGCCATTTGTGGTTGGCCCGGCTGTGAACTGCTACAACGCCCAGACCCTCAACCTGTTTCTGAAAAAGGGCATGATCCGCTGGTGTATGCCGGTTGAGCTATCGCGCCAATGGCTACAGAACGTTGCCAATGAGTGTGAGCAGATGGGGATCCGTGACAAATTCGAAACCGAAGTCTTCAGCTATGGCTACCTGCCACTAGCCTATTCGGCGCGCTGCTTCACCGCCCGTGCCGAAGACCGTGCCAAGGACGACTGCGAAACCTGCTGTATCAAGTACCCTACCGGGATCACCGTCAACAGCCAGGAAGAGCAGAAAGTCTTTACCCTAAATGGTATCCAGACCCAGTCAGGTTACTGTTACAACCTGATCAACGATCAACCGGGTATGGCTGGCTTGGTGGATGTAGTGCGCCTCAGCCCGCTGGGTATCGATACCCTTTCACTGGTCGATACCTTCCGTGCCAACCAACATGGCGAGCACAAGCACCCACTGGAAGGCGGACACCACTGCAACGGCTACTGGCACAACCTAGCGGGGCTCAACATCGAGTAACCCAGCAGTCATGTTTTGCGGGCCATAGCAGCAGCCTTGAACGAGAAAAGCCGCGGAAGACCGCGGCTTTTGTTTATCTATTCCAATAACTAAGCGAGCTTAGGCTTCTTCTTCCGGCTCGGCCGGTGGGGCGATAGGCTGGTTAATACTGACTTCTGCCATCAGGCGGTTTAGCTCGAGCAGGGCAAAGCGGTGCTCGACAAACTCATACACGTTGCCGGCAAGCGTCAGCTTGTAGAGCATCAGGGCTGATGAGAAATCCTTGTTGTGGTGGTAGCGCTTACCCAGGTAGAAATACGCTTCAGTCAAACGCTCGGCCAGCACATCATTATCTTCGCTTTCTGTGGCAATCTGGCGCAGGAACTCAGATTCGCTAACATCGTCCATGTATAGGCGGACAATCTGCCAGCCCCAGTCATTGTTGTCGGTGGCAGCATTGTAGCGGCTGCGCAGCTTCTCGGCCGCAGTTGCAGGGTCTTGTTCCAACTCAGTGAGGTACAGCCAGATCACACGGTAAGGATCATTGATGTTCTGTTGGTAGTGGGCATTGAGATCCTCCAACGCCAATTCATAGCGTCCGCCGTAGTAGAGGGCGATACCACGGTTACGTTGGGCAAATGGGTGGCGGACATTCAGCTCAAGGGTAGAATCAAACGCTTCATAAGCCGCATCAAAGTGGGCACCCTGGGTAAAGTAAACCCCAAGAATATTGAATACATCAGGTTGGTTGGGTTTAAGGGAAAGCGACTGGTTGAAGTCCAGTCGAGCCAGGTCACGCAAGCCCAGGCTGTCGTGCAGCAGGCCACGCTCGTAATACACCTGAGCCAAGGTTTCACTGTCCAGATCGTCACGTTGAAGTAGCTGATCGATCCTCGCCAGCTGGATCTGTTGCTGGATAGTCGGCTGGAACGGCACAGCCATTGGTGGCTGGGTCCATTGGGATTTGGGTGTTGAACAGCCTGACAATATCAAGACCAGCGCCAGGCACGCGAATTTTATCCTATTTGCAATCAATGCAGTTCTCCCTGAGTGAGACACGTCTATCTCTAGCATATACCATGGTAGCCCATAAGAGACGCAACCGCGTTCTCCGGGACGATTATTGCGAGGGATTTTCCGGTGAGCTCTCAATAAAATAAAAAAAGGGGCTGAATAGCCCCTTTATATCATGCTTTTAGCAAAAAGCCTTATGCTTCTGGCTTCTCTTCGCCAGCTGGTGCTGGGTTCAGTTCAGCTTGTGCTTCTTTCATGCTCAGGCGGATACGGCCCTGGCGGTCGATTTCCAGTACCTTAACCTTAACTTCCTGACCCATTTCTAGGTGATCAGCCACTTTCTCGATGCGCTCCTGAGAGATCTGAGAAATGTGAACAAGACCTTCTTTCGCACCGATAACCGATACGAATGCACCGAAGTCTACGATACGCATAACTTTACCGGTGTAGATACGGCCAACTTCAACGTCAGCAGTGATCTCTTCGATACGGCGGATAGCTTCTTTCGCAGCAGTACCTTCAGTCGCAGCGATCTTCACAGTACCGTCGTCTTCGATTTCGATAGTTGTGCCAGTTTCTTCCGTTAGTGCACGGATAACTGCACCACCCTTACCGATAACGTCTTTGATCTTCTCTGGGTTGATCTTCAGCGTGTGGATACGCGGAGCGAACTCAGAAATCTCTTCACGAGGAGCGTTGATTGCTTCGTCCATCACGCTAAGGATGTGCGTACGCGCACCTTTCGCTTGGTTCAGGGCAATCTGCATGATTTCTTTCGTGATACCTTCGATCTTGATATCCATCTGCAGTGCAGTGATACCGTCTTCAGTACCCGCTACTTTGAAGTCCATGTCACCAAGGTGGTCTTCGTCACCTAGGATGTCAGAAAGAACAACGAAGTCGTCGCCTTCTTTCACAAGACCCATTGCGATACCCGCAACAGATGCTTTGATTGGCACACCCGCGTCCATCAGCGCAAGAGACGTACCACATACAGAAGCCATTGAAGAAGAACCGTTAGATTCAGTGATTTCCGATACCACACGTACTGTGTATGGGAACTCATCAACAGAAGGCATTACTGCAGCAATACCACGCTTAGCTAGTTTACCGTGGCCGATTTCACGACGCTTAGGTGAACCTACAAAGCCTGTCTCGCCCACACAGTATGGAGGGAAGTTGTAGTGTAGAAGGAAGTGATCTTTACGCTCACCAGTTAGCTCGTCGATGATCTGTGCATCACGCTGGGTACCCAGAGTTGCAGTAACAAGCGCCTGAGTTTCACCACGAGTGAACAGAGATGAACCGTGAGTACGTGGAAGAACGCCAGTACGTACGTCAAGCGCACGAACCATGTCTTTTTCACGGCCGTCGATACGTGGGTTGCCCGCGATGATGCGGCTACGTACAACGTTCTTCTCTAGAGAACCTAGCATGCCGCGGATTTCGCGCTCGTCTAGTGTCTCGTCTTGAGCTAGAAGCGCTTCAACCGCTTCGTTCTTGATAACGCCTACTTGCTCGTAGCGCGCCATTTTTTCAGTGATCTGGTAAGCGTCAGTTAGACGAGCTTCAGCAAGCTCTGCAACACGAGCTTTTAGCTCAGTGTTAACTGCTGGTGCTTCCCATTCCCATGCAGGAGTAGCAACTTCAGCTGCGAACTCGTTGATTGCGTTGATAACAACCTGCTGCTGGTCGTGGCCGTAAACAACCGCTTGTAGCATCTGCTCTTCTGATAGGCGGTCAGCTTCTGACTCAACCATAAGTACTGCGTTGTCAGTACCAGCAACCACTAGGTCTAGCTTGCTTTCTTCTAGTTCAGTGTTGCTTGGGTTTAGAACCAACTGGTCGTTGATGTAACCTACGCGCGCAGCACCGATTGGGCCGTTGAACGGGATACCAGAGATAGCAAGCGCTGCAGATGTACCGATCATAGTTACGATGTCTGGTTGAACGTCTGGGTTTACAGAAACCACAGTCGCGATAACCTGAACTTCGTTTTTGAATGCATCTGGGAATAGCGGACGGATAGGACGGTCAATCAGACGGGCTGTCAGAGTTTCGCCTTCAGATGGACGACCTTCACGCTTGAAGAAACCACCAGGGATCTTACCTGCAGCGTAAGTACGCTCTTGGTAGTTAACCGTAAGCGGGAAGAAATCTTGACCTTCAACAGCTTCTTTCTTACCAACAACAGAAACGAATACAGATGTATCGTCCATGCTAACCATAACAGCAGCGGTCGCCTGACGCGCCATAACACCAGTTTCAAGGGTAACCGTGTGGTTACCGTACTGGAAAGTCTTTACGATAGGATTCACGTGAATTTCCTTAATTTATTCCGCTTTCTATTTGCGCCGTTAAGTATATCTGACACAAGGAAAAGCGTCATGTGATGTAAGGCAATTTACCGCAATTTCACGTATCGCGACTAATGAAAATTCTCAACGCTGGAAGAACTGTCATTAGCCGCGACCTCAAGGTCGACGAAAACGACTCGTGGAATGGAGATAAATTACCGGAAAAAAGAAAGGAGCCATAAGGCTCCTTTCTCAAAGCAATCTTAGCGACGTAGGCCTAGACGCTTGATTAGGTCTTGGTAGCGATCTAGGTTCTTACCTTTTAGGTAGTCTAGAAGCTTACGACGACGAGAAACCATGCGTAGTAGACCGCGACGGCTGTGGTGGTCGTGTTTGTGGTTAGCAAAGTGACCTTGAAGGTGGTTGATCTGTGCTGTTAGCAAAGCAACCTGAACTTCAGGAGAACCAGTGTCGTTTTCGCACTGCGCGTATTCAGCAACGATTGCTGCTTTAGTTTCTGCATTCAGAGACATAACTCATTCCTAATACAAAGATGTTTCTAATTTGTGCCAGCCAATCTCTGATTCAGCCGACACCCGAGCCGCGGATTATACGTGGAGCGCAAAATAACTACAAGAGAATTTGTAGGAAAGAGGGGTCCTGAAGTGACCCCCTAAAAGTAGACACCTCTTTATTAGGAATAAGAGGTGTTTATATGAAAGTTGTTACTAGACGAAGCTTTACCGACGAATTCAAGC